>JANODZ010000344.1:0-5609 GCA_031412935.1 Anaerolineales bacterium | reverse complement strand
TCAAGTTTTGGTATGGTTGTCATAGCGTCTTCACGTCCATTCTGTGACGCTATATATAGGCGTTACGCTTGCACCGTGTCTGTATTTGCGTCCGCGATAAATCGTGTATAATTTTATTTATGCCTCAGTAGCTCAATGGATAGAGCGCCTGACTTCGGATCAGTAGGTTCCGGGTTCGACTCCTGGCTGAGGCACATACATATTTCCACAAATCATTAAAAAGCCGCCGTATATTTGTATAAAAAGGTCTCCATCTGGTGGAGACCTTTTTATACTACAGCTGCAAATATATCAGTGAGCCATTCCTATGCGGAATTAATCCATGAAGAAAGGTATAGGCTTGTGCGCCAACCGTGGAGAGTCTATTCGCGTCTGCGCAGGTCTCGGCGGTACAATTTCAATGAATAAAAAACTACCTGTCAATTTCTTGACAGGTAGTTGGATGTGCTGCGAGGTCTTTCTTGCCTATGGATTGGGCGTGCCTGCAACGGCTATGCCAACCCATGAAAAGTCTCGTCTTGCGCTTGTTGCACCAGAATTGATCCAGATCGGCTGACCTTGATCGTCAGTTCCAGCCTGGCGTACTGGAGTGATCCACCAGCGAAAAATATGTGCCACATTGTCCTTCGGGCGGAAGGATGTGGGCACGATGAATTTGGTGTCTTTCACAAAATCTGTCAGGCGGCGGGTTTGGTCGGATGTCACATCTTCCACTGTAATTTGATAGGCCTCGCCGTCACGCAATGTGCCCACAGAGGCCCATTGAAGAGTGACCACATCATTTGCCAGGGTGAAGGCCGCCCCGTCCGCAGGCAGAAGCAGGTTTGGGGCGGGGTATGGGGGCGGAATGGTCGCAGTCGGGGTTGGTCCCGGAGTCGCGGCGCGCATACATAAAGGGATGAGCAAACTTTCCCCGATAAAAACACTATCTGTCGTTTTTCCATTAAATGATTTAATTGCATCCGGCGGTACGGCGTAATTCAACGCAATTGTGGAAAGTGTATCGCCATCCTGCACGGTAATTGGAACAGTTTCACAGGCTTGTTTTGTTGCATCTATCGGTTGAGGTGTATTGGTCGCTGCAGCTGGAATAGTCGGCGTTGGGTATGGAATTTTAAGTCTTTGGTCCACACTAATGGGGCAGGTGGACGGAAGATTGTTGAGAATAATTATGCTTTGTACAGAAACGCCAAAGTTAAATGCAATTTGTGAACACGAGCCATCTCCAGCCGACACAATATACTCAAAGGGCGGGATGATAGTGGATGTTGGAATTTCTGTCGCTGGTAGTGCGGCTGTTGGGGGCTGAGTGGCGGTCGGCGTTTCAGTAGGGGTTGCAGTTTCCCCAGGATCAAAAGTTTCCGGCGAGATGTTACGCAGGGAGAAAAATACAATCGTGACCGCCACAATGATGACGATCGCAAGAACACCCACCGCAGCAGGCAGACTTAATGTAATGGCAGGCATGCGGCTGGCCTGGACCGATCTCTCAGCTTTCTTTGCTGATTTTGATTCAGGCCGCAGATTAAACTCTGTACCGCACACAAGACAACGCATTGCGTTCTCACTTAAGCGCGTTCCACAAGTGGGACAGATCTTTGTTTTGTTGGAGTTGGTTTCTAGGCTCATACTATAAAAATTATACCTTGATTTAAATTTTGAAACTCAAACACTTTTTCTATGTTCCCTCTACGACGACCATTTTCGTGTGGGCTAACCACGAAGACACAAAGCCGCTAAGCCACGAAGAATCCTTTGAGACTCCGTGTCTTTGAGACTTTGTGGTAAATAAAAGCCCATTCTTTTAGCCACTCCCAAATTGCGGACTGAAGTCCGCGCTCCGAAGGGTTTATAAAGCTTTTGGCAGGGTAGTTACCAGCACCTTGTCTACGCGGCGGCCGTCCATATCCATCACCTCGAAGCGATAGCCATTCCACTCAAAGTGGTCGGTGGTTTGCGGTACGCGTCCAAGCGAAGTCATTATGAATCCGCTTAATGTCTCATATTCATCCTCGTGGGGAAGGGATTTGAATTGAAAGAGCTCTTTGAATTCGTCCACTTCGAGCATACCATCCAACAACCATGAACCATCCTGTCTTTGAGTGGCTTGCGGTTCCTCAAATTCCATTGCGCCGACGATCTCTTCCAGAATATCATTTATTGTAAGTAATCCCTGCAATCCGCCAAACTCATCAACCACTAATAGGATTTCAGTATTTTTTTCTTTAAAGAGCTCCAGGGCGCGCGAGGCAAACATGGTTTCTGGTATAAAAAATGCCGGCTTTAGCAGGGTTTTTAGGTCAATTTCTTTGCCTGACAAACTTTCAACCAAAAGATCGCGTGACTTGACAATGCCGAGTATATTTTCGAGGGATTCCTCCCGAACGGGAAATCGTGAAAATGGGCAGTCTGCTATTTTTTGGCGAATCTCATCGATTGAATCAGTAATATCCAGCCATATCAGTTCGGTCCGCGGCGTCATCAAGGAATATACACGCGAGTCGCCGAGGCTGAAAATTCCCTCAACCATATCCTGCTCTGCTTCTTTAAAGATGCCGGCTTGGGTGCCTTGATCGATCAATACCTGTAATTCTTCCTCTGTAATGGGCGGCTCAAGTGAAGGCTTTACACCGATCAATCTAATGACCAGGTCTGTTGCCCAACTCATCAGACTTATTAAAGGTGAGAATATTCGTGAGATCAATAACATCGGACCCGCAACCACTCGGGCGATCTGCTCCGGACTATGCAGACCCAATCGTTTTGGAACCAATTCCCCGAGCCATAACGAAAGAATAGTGATCACCACCACAACGATACCTAACGCGATCGATTCACCATACTCGCCAATTCCTGGGATTCTGGTTAATGTCACAGCCAGCGCTTTTGCTATAGTTGCGCCGCCCAAAGCGCCCGCAAGCACGCCGATCAAGGTGATTCCGATCTGGGTGGTTGAGAGAAAAACATTTGGTCTTTCTAATAGTTTTAATGCCACGAGCGAAGCCTTGTCTCCCTCATTAACCCGATTTTGAAGCCGTGCTTTTCGGGAAGCTACAAGCGCCGCTTCTGACATTGCCAGTACACCGTTGAGTACAATCAATATTGCAATAACAAAAATCTCGTTCCAGGAACTCATCCTTGCTCTTCCTGACGGATAGGTTTTACCCGTCTCTACTGTTGAATTTAATTTATGAGATTTTCAATGTTTATTATTGATTTTTCTGATCGAGCTTATTTTCAATATTTTTCAAACGTTTATCCAGACGGGCGTAAAACCTTTTGACCATAAATGGAATAATCAGCACAAGCAGAAGCAAACCACAACTGAGCGCTAACTCTACCACACCAATCCGAAACATTACGATCGAACCTCAATCCCCTGCCCCGCGCGGACTTCGCCAACCACCCAGAGCGGCTGGGCTAATTCATCAGCGCGTTTCTTAAATAAATCCAGTTTTTCACGCGCTACGCCGAGCAATAATCCGCCGCTGGTTTGCGGATCAAATAATAACATTTGAGCCGGCTCATCCAGCTTTTCGTCAAATTTTACATTCTTTTCAAAATACGCTTTGTTATCAAACGCACCGCCGGGAAAAATCCCTTTCCTGGCATACCCGCGCGCGCCGATTAAAAAGGGAAGTTTTGAATTTTCAATTGATAACAAAACATCGGAGGCTTTCGCCATTTCCATGCCATGACCAAGGATTCCGAACCCGGTAATATCCGTGCCGCCCCGCAAGTCAAATTCCACAGCGAGCTGACCTGCAGATTTATTTAATCGCGACATCCATTCAATCATTTCTTTTACATCGCTGGCGGATGCTTTCTCCTGTTTGAGTGCAGTGGCTGTCACACCTCCGCCCAGCGGTTTTGTGAGCACGAGCGCATCGCCTGCTTTTAATCCACCTTTGCTGATCATTTTACGCGGATCAACAAAGCCGATCACCACCAGACCATATTTTGGTTCTTTATCCTTGACAGTATGCCCGCCCGCAATCACCACGCCCGCTTCGCGCGCTTTCTCCGCCCCGCCGCGCATAATTTCACTTGAAATTTCAATTGGCAAATCTTCCGGCAAAGCCGTGATGTTCAATGCAAGAAAAGGCACACCACCCATGGCATATATATCTGACATGCTATTGGCCGCGGCGATCGCGCCATATTCGTACGCCGAATCCACAACGGGTGTGAAAAAATCTGTCGTAATTACAATCGCCTTGTCATCACTTAAACGCCAAACAGCCGCGTCATCCGGCGAGGTAAGACCAACCAACAAGTCCGGGTACGAAGCGGGATCAAAGATATCTTTGATGGGACGCAGAACCTGCGCCAGCGCATCAGCGCTAAGTTTAGACGCTCAACCCGCGCAGGTGGAAAGCGTGGTCAAACGAATTTCGCGCCCTGATTGTGGTATCGGCATATTCGCTCCTAAAAAACATGACCAGTACCCAGTCATTGCGGCTGCTGGTCATGTTGCACACTACTTCCTAACTCTGACAAGTCGAAAAATAAAATTTTCAACCTCGAAGGCGAAGTGTTAAGCCTGTTGAAACAACACGAAGTGTCACGAACTTCGTTGACAAGCTCCTAATCACTTCTCACTTCTCACTTCTCACTGATTACTGATTACTGATTACTGATTACTGACCTTGAACGACTCCCGTATTTGGCAAAGGCAAAATAAATTGATTGCCGCTGGGAATGAAAATTGTTTGCACGCCGGGCGCGAGTTTCAAAATATATTGATACTGCAGCAACGTGGGCGTGAGCGATTGCGATAGCAATTGATTAGCCTGCGCTTCGGCTTGCGCTTGGATCAAACGCGCTTCCGCTGCGCCTTTGGCCGCGATCACCACTGCATCCGCTGCACCTGCCGCGGTCTGACGGGCTTGCTCAGCCTCCTGTTTCTTTGACTCCACGACAAATTTAGCCTGCTGTGCCTGTTGTTCCGCAACCTGCTTTTGTTCGACAGCCGCGGCATACTCATCGCTGAAGCGGATGTTGCGCAGCAGGAAATCAGACATGATAATGTTATTGGCTTGAAGTTTTGTTTCGATCTCACCGCGGATCGCAGCTTCCATTTCAGAGCGTTTGCTGCTGACAAGTTCCTCGACACCAAATTGTGAAACTGCATTGCGGATGGCTGCGCGCGCAACCGGACGCACCACATTTTCTTCATAACGATTTTGCCAAAGGGTATGCAGCTGAATCAACTGTGTCGGGTCAACCGCATAAATGACTGAGGCATCAATGAAGATCTGCTGGCCGTCTTTTGTGCGCGCCTGAATCGAATCGTCGCCTTGCACCGCGCCTTCACTGCTCGTGGAAGACATGGTATACGTTTGCCGCGCAATGGAATATTTTTGCACACTCTCGATGAAAGGGATGATCCAATGCAAGCCCGGCCCCAAGGCTTGTGTGCGATAGCCGTTTGGCTGGAAAGCGGATATCACCACACCATACTCATTGGCCTGCAGGAATACCAGTCCTGCGCCGACCGAGGTTAATAAAAGCGCCACAACGAGCAGCACAACCACCAGCGTGCTAAATCCTTTTGCAGGTTGATTCCGGCTGGCACGTACGAAGATCATCGCCAACGCGCCAATGAA
>JANODZ010000343.1:0-6258 GCA_031412935.1 Anaerolineales bacterium | reverse complement strand
CGTTTAGATTATTGTTATTGAGCGTTTCAACTTTGCCGCTTTTTCGATCATAAGAAAAAACACTCGAGGCGTTCATGTCATTCCAAAATAATCGCTGAGATGAGGAATCCCAAATAGGACATTCACCGCAGCGATCCGGATTAGATGCCAAAACTTCGAGTGTGGGATTATTCATAGGATGGCTTTATAAAAGTCCGTCATTGCGAGGCGCATTCTTGCAAATGCGTCGAAGCAATCTCCCGCAGCTTAATCAAGATTACTTCGGGCGAATACGCGCCGCCCTCGCAATGATGGAGGTAAACGTGTTACGCGCTTTTTACGCGCGCCCAAAGTTCAGCACGACCGGGGTCTGTCAGACAAACTGCGGCGCCAAATTCCAGGGGAGTGAGTAATTCCTGCGCAGGGTACATGATCGAGTCGTTCTTCATCGCATCAGAAAGAAGCGCCGTTGCGCGGGCATCCACCTGTGGGTAGCCATGGAAGTTGGTTTCTTCCGCGCCTACTTTAGGATCAAGCATATAATTTAGGAAGGCATATGCGGCATCTTTGTGAGGCGCATCCTTCACGATCGCCCAGTTGTCCTCCCAAATTTCGCCGCCTTCTGAACCGAGTATATATTCAGTATCCGGAAAGTCACGTTTCACCTGGAGAGCATCGCCTGTCCACGCCATGGCAATATACGAGTCGCCGTTGCGCATGGGAGGCTGGTAATCACTGGTGATGGCAAAGAGATGCGGCTTCAAATCAATCAATAATTTTTCAGCTTTCGCCAATTCATCAACATTAATCGAATTGAAGGAATAACCAAAATACTTCAAAGCCGCTCCAATGGATGTCAATTGATAATCATGGATGGTGGTTTTGCCGGTATATTTATCCATGCTCATATCGAAAAAATCCTTCCAGGATGACATCTTTTCGGTGACCTTGGAGGTTCTGACCATGTAACCGGTGGTGCCCCAGTTCTTGGGGATGGCATACAGACTTGTATCGCCAGCCACTTTAGACTCCGCGAGGAAGCGCGCCTCGTAGGAAGCCTCGTCAAAATTAGGCAGGCGGGCAAGATCCAACGCGTCGATCATGCCAAGTTTGACATAAGTAGAAATCGTATAGTTGGTGGGAATAAACACATCCCAGCCTGTGCCGCCCGCTTGTAATTTTGCAAGCATTTCTTCATTTGAGCCGAAGACGCTCAAGTTGATGTTGACGCCTGTCTTCTTAGTGAAGGCTTCAAGGTTTGCCATGTTGTGATAGCTGGGCCAGGTGGCCAACTCGAGCCGATCGCCCAAGTCCACAGGCGCGGCTGGATCCGACGAGACGTCGGTGGCAGGTGCGCACGCGGCAAGCACCGCGGCGGCAAAACCAAGCCCCGTCAGCTTCATAAAATCACGACGGGAAAGGCTGCCTTTATCCATTTGACGGTAATACTTCATAAACTTATTGCGTTCCATATTTCTTCTCCTTTGGTGAATAAAATGGGTTGGTCAATCGTCCAGCAAAGCCAGCCCTGCATCCTGCTTCCAGTACGCGATTACTGAATCGCCGGAAATAAAGCTGGCATTTCCACTATTCATTCGAACAAGCAAACGACCCGCCTGTTCAGTCTCAATATGATACTCGGTTTGATCTCCCAAAAACGTAACCTGCAGCACGCGCCCATCGAAGCCTTCGCTCCCCGCTTCATTTTTATTTCTTAGATTAATCCTTTCAGGGCGGATGGCGACGACTGCTTTATCACCCGCCGCTAAACTTTTTGCCACTTTAGATTTCGGCGCCCACATTACAACATCTCGTTCAGTCTGGATGCCAACCTGCTCCCCCGCCTCGAGGACTTTCCCAAAAATAAAGTTTGACTGTCCGATAAACCCCGCGACATAACGATCCAAGGGTTGGTGATATAGATCGGCCGGCGAACCTTCCTGCACAATTTTTCCATCGCGCATCACTGCGATACGGTCGCTCATGGATAAGGCTTCTTCCTGGTCGTGGGTAACAAAAACAAAGGTAATACCCACTTCCCGTTGCAGGGTTTTTAATTCAACCTGCATGTCTTTTCTTAGTTTACGATCCAGCGCCGCCAGCGGTTCATCCAACAAAAGCACGGTCGGTTTGTTGATCAATGCCCGCGCCAATGCCACCCGTTGTTGTTGCCCGCCTGAAAGCTCCCAACTTCGGCGATTTTCATATCCCGACAAACGGACAAGCGCCAGGGCATCTTTTACCTTTTTGGAAATTTCCTCGGGTAAGATTCGCGGTTTTAGCTGTCGAAGCCCGTAGCCCACATTTCTGGCGACATCCATATGAGGAAATAATGCATAATTTTGAAAGACCATATTGACATGACGCTGGTACGAAGGAATTTGGGCAACCGACTCACCGGCAATATATATATCCCCGCTATCAGGTTGTTCAAACCCGCCGATCAATCTCAACGAGGAAGTTTTCCCACATCCTGATGGGCCAAGAAAGGAATAAAAAGAACCCTTGGGGATCTGAAAGCTTATATCATCTACAGCTTTTATCGTTCCAAAGGTTTTCACTACATTACGAAACTCTATATCAAAATCAACAATAGGCTGTGTCATAATAATTTAGTGGGTTGAAGGAGTGGGATTTGTATTTATTGCTGCATTATAGCATGCTGGACAATAATCGTCCAAATAAACGAATTCTCAATCCGAGTTTTTATTAAGTCACCTGCCACGCCAAGCATGATTGCGGGTCGCTCAGGGCGGAATACCCTAAAATATGCAAAAGGACATCAGCAAGTTAAGCCCTAATTCGAAGACCCTTGGGGTCGTAAAACGGATTTAACGAAGCGCGCGCCGGAAAACGTTCCATTGCCACTTCAATTTCATAGGCGCCGGCTGCCACCCAATCCGCGGTGATTGGCTCTTTGTGGTGAACATATCCAAGCCCAATACATGAACCGATGGTATGACCAAACATGCCCGAGGTAATATGCCCTACAATTTCGCCGTTGCGCCAGATCGGTTCATTATGATAAAGCAAAGGTTGAGCATCCTGCATTGCAAACTGAACCAATCGTTTCTTAACGCCGTCAGTTTTCTGTTTCAATAACAGCGCGCGCCCGTTGAACTCTCCTTTGTCCAATTTGACCGCAAAGCCCAATCCGGCTTCAAGAGGCGTATCTTCATCGCCCATATCGTGACCCCAATGCCGGTAGCCCTTCTCGATCCGCAGTGAGTTTAATGCATGGTAGCCGCAATGCTTCAAGTCAAAGGCTTTGCCTTCAGCAATTAACGCATCGTAGATATGTTGCGCAAATTCGGTTGGGATGTAAAGTTCCCAGCCTAACTCGCCGACATAGGTCATGCGAGTCGCTCTGACATGAGCCAGCGCGAACTCGATCTCGCGAGTGGAACCAAAAGGGAACGCTATATTGGAAAGATCGGCATTCGTCAATTTACTCAGCAAGGCGCGTGAGTTCGGTCCCATCACGCTTAAGATCGAATAAGCGGAGGTAACATCGGTCAGGAAGGCGTACTCATCGGGCCGTATTTGATTCTTGAGCCAGTAATATGTTTTTGTTTGCTGCCAGCATCCATCCACGATCATAAAACTGTCTTCAGCCAGCCGCGATATGGTCACGTCTCCTTCGATCCCGCCGCGTTCATTAAGCAGTTGAGTGTAAACCACCTTGCCGACTGGCACATCAATCTGATTGCCGCAGACGCGATTGAGAACATGCACCGCATCTCTGCCCTGCATCAGGAAATTTAGAAATGAGGTCTGGTCGAAGATGCCAACATTTTCCCGAACCGCTTTATGTTCTGCCGCTGAATGTTCAAACCAATTCTGACGATCATAGGAATACTGATAGACAGGCTCAACATCCGCTGGGGTGTACCAGTTCGGTCTTTCCCAACCAGCTGCCTCGCCGAAGCACGCACCCGCGCTCACCAGGCGATCATGCAGCGGGGACTTGCGCACGCCGCGGCTGGTTTCATATTGTCTGAAGGGCCAGTGCATGGCATACAGCAGTCCCAATCCTTCAACGACTCGACCACGCAAATAATGGCTGTTATTTTGAAAGGGAAGATTACGACGAACATCCACATCCCACAGATCAAGCGGCGGATGGCCGTCCTTGATCCAATCAGCCAGCACCTTGCCCACTCCGCCGGAAGATTGGATTCCAATGGAGTTAAATCCAGTCGCCATAAAGA
The DNA here is from genome assembly GCA_031412935.1 of Anaerolineales bacterium. Classification (GTDB taxonomy): domain Bacteria; phylum Chloroflexota; class Anaerolineae; order Anaerolineales; family Villigracilaceae; genus Villigracilis. The sequence continues at coordinate 2,068 of JANODZ010000343.1, read as the reverse complement.
AGCCCTTTAATTCCGGCGCTTCGCCCAGATGATAGCGGTCGTCGGGGGTAAATGCCTCTGGACCGTTGAACAGAATACGGATGCCAGCCGTTTTTGTGACGGGCATGCGCTGAGCCATCATGTCCAACGCTTCACCAAGGTGTTCCCAATCTTCCGGCAGGCGGATAAATTCGGAATGGTCTGGTATTCCATTCATGCCCCAAGGCTTGGCGTTTGGCTCGAAAAAGCCTGCCATAATCCCCCCAACTTCTTCGCGAAAATAAGTATAGCCTCCCGGATCCCGCAACGTTGGCAGATTCTTTTTTAAGCCATCAATCTGCTCGGTGATGATGTAGAAATGCTCGGCCGCATGCATCGGCACATTGACGCCGGCCCACTGACCCACCTCGCGCCCCCACATTCCCGCACAGTTGACTACGACTTCACACTTAATATCGCCCTCTTCGGTGGATACGCCTGTTACGCGGCCATTCTTCTGGTGTATCCCGCTCACTTTGACCCCTTCCAAAACGGTCGCGCCTTTTTGCGTGGCGCCCCTGGCAAAAGCCAGCGTGGTATCCGCCGGATTCGTACGCCCATCTCCGGGTAACCAAACCGCCCCGACGAGGTCGCTGGCATTCATCAGAGGCCAGATATCCGATGCTTCCTTGGGAGTAATCAAATCTACAGCCAAGCCAAACACCTTTGCCATCGAAGCGCCGCGCTTCAATTCCTCAAAACGCTCTTTGTTATTCGCCACCGAAATGGAACCATTCTGCACAAAGCCGGTTGCCTGTCCTGTTTCTGTTTCCAAGCTCGCTAATAAATTCGATGTATATTGAGCCAGCCTGGTCAGGTTCTGTGTGGCGCGCAACTGCCCTACAAGCCCGGCGGCGTGCCACGTGGTGCCCGAAGTGAGAGTCTTACGCTCCAGCAGCAACACATCGGTAATGCCTACTCTGGTGAGATGATACGCGACACTACATCCAACAATTCCACCCCCGATAATGACAACCTGTGCGTGCGTTGGTATTTTGTTGCCCATAATTTTCTCCTCGCCAATATTAGGCACGCGGTCTCAAGTTATCAGGATCATACACCGGTTTCGCCAACACTCGCGCCGGGCAGCGCTCCCCTAGAATATCAATATACAATTGGGTATCAGGGGCATCATGGCCTGCATTGACATAAGCAAAAGCCAAGCTCTTCCCCACACTATGACCGTAGCCGCCCGACGTTGCAACACCGATCACCATTTCGTCAACATAAACAGGCTCACCGCCAAACACGTCCGCGTCCCTGGCATCCACCTCAACGTAAACCAGTTTGAATGCGCCTGCGGCTTCCTTTGCTTTCAGCACAGCCGCGCGCCCGACAAAATCCTTATCCAGTTTCACAAAGCGATCGAGTCCAGCTTCGAGCGGGGTAACCTCATTGGTGAGCTCCGCCCCCCAAGCGGCGTAGGCTTTTTCCATTCGTAAGCTGTTCATCGCGTAGAGTCCAAAATCGGCAATACCAAATTCCGCGCCCGCGGACCAAACCGCATCGTAGAGGGCAACCAATTCAGCCATTGGAACATGCAATTCCCAACCCAGCTCGCCAACGTAATTGACTCGCAAGGCTCGTACACGAATGCCCGCCACTTCAATTTCTTTACCCGTCAACCACCGGAAAGCCGTATTGCCCAAATCAGCGGATGTCAGTTTTGAGAGTACTGCTCGCGCATGAGGACCAGCCAGAATCAGGATACTATAGTCGTTGGTGATATCGGTGACAGTGACATCTTCACCATTAAGTTTGGAGAAACGCATCAGGTCGGCATCACGTTGATAGGCATACGCGCCCGACAACAGGTAGAAGTGATTCCCCGCCAGCCGTGTGACAGTGAACTCGGTGGAGATTCTACCGTTCTCTGTCAGCGCATGTGTCAACACGATTCCGCCATCGCGCTGCGAGACGCGATTGGCACACAAGCGGTTAAGAAATGCCTCAGCGCCGGCGCCTCGCAGATCGAACTTGGAAAAACTAGGCAGTTCAAAGATACCCACTCGTTCGCGTACCGCCAGACATTCAGCGGCTATTACTTCAA
>JANODZ010000342.1:0-6334 GCA_031412935.1 Anaerolineales bacterium | reverse complement strand
CGATCCGGCCACCACCCTGGAGCGGCTGGCCACCTTGGCGGCCCAGTTGTACGCCGCGAGCGACAACTTCACGGTACTGCACCTGGTCACCAGTGCGCATGCCATGCGCCTGCTGCTGCCTTGGCTGGACGCCGACGGCGCAGCCGAGGCGCTCGGGCACTACTGGCTCGCCTTTGCCGCGGGCCACGTGGCCAGCGGGGTGGCCGGCAGTGGCGCGGATGCATCGCGAGTCACGCTGCGGCCCTGGCCCGAGATCGTGGCGCGGGCCCTTGCCAGCGACGACGATCACTTCATCAAGCTGGTTGACAGTTGCCGTGAACAGGAACGAGCCTACGGCGGCGAAGTCTGGCAACGGCACGATCGATATAGTTGGTTATGAATACCAGCCTGTGATCCTCACCCAACTGCCGTCCCTTGAAAACGGTGAAGCAGAAATCGTCAGCACGCCGATTCAAGTTGGAGGTCAGGTCGTAGATGCGGATGGAGCTCTCGTTTTGCTGGCACAAGGTAGCCGCGTCCGCCCTGCCGGATGCCGCGCTGATGATTGCATCATCACATTTGACGGCACGACCCCGCTTGAGATGGATCAGATGGTTGTCAACTTCCGCTTGCGCGAAGGTCTCACATGGGCGGATGGCACACCGCTCACCACAGATGACTCAATCTATGCCTACACACTCGCAAACGATGCCAGCTCGATCGCGAATACATATTTGTTGGATCGCACCCAAACTTATGAAGCAACCGATGCGCAAAATTTGCAATGGTGGGGCAAGCCCGGCTTTATTGACCCGACTTATTTCACCAACTTTTGGGCGCCCGCTCCGCGGCATTTGTGGAGTCAATTTCCCGCAGATCAATTACCAGTGATAGACATTGTCTCGCGCACGCCAATCGGCTGGGGACCCTACATGATTAAGGAATGGATCGCGGGTGATCACATCACACTGACGAAGAACCCGTATTACTTCCGCGCCTCAGAGGGGTACCCAAAATTTGACACTGTCTCCTTTCGCTTCATCGCAGACCCGGATACGGCTCTAAGCGAATTGGTCGCAGGCCGTTGTGATATTCTCGACCCAACCATTCGCCTCGATAACCATGTCGGCTTGCTGCAGGAAATGCAAACGGCAGAACAGGCGCAGGCATTTTTTACGGCCGGCATGACCATTGAATGGCTCGGGCTTGGCACAACACCAGGCTCGTATGATGACGGCTATGATACCGTCTTTCAAAAAGACCGCCAGGATATTTTCGCCGATGCACATACAAGGCAGGGAATTGCTTATTGTCTCGACCGTCAAACCGTTGTGGAAATTGTTTTATTCGGGCGCAGTACGGTCCCGACCACTTATATCCCTGTTGAGCACCCAGTCTATGACCCAAATATTGATCCGCTTCCATTTGATGTTTCTCTTGGAATTTCACTTTTAGAGCAGGCGGGTTGGAAAGATACCGACGGAAACCCGGCTACGCCGCGTAAGGCGGTCACAGTAAAAAATGTAAAGGCTGGCACGCCCCTATTATTAAATTACTATACTACAACCGCCACGCAACGCAGACAGGTGGTGGAGATTCTTGAGGAATCGCTTGCGCAATGCGGGATCGGTCTCAACGTGCAATATTTCTCACAAAACGACTTGTATGCCCCCGGCCCCGATGGGTTGCTTTTCGGCCGCCGTTTTGATCTGATTGAATATGCAATGGGCGTTAACAGCATTGAACCTCCGTGCGGCTGGTTCACAACTGACGAAATTCCCGCTGCATCCAATTCATGGATCGGCACGAATGTTAGCGGATATAAAAACACGCAATATGATGCCGCCTGCCGCGCTGCGCAATTGGCCCTGCCTGGTGAACAGGCCTATATTGATACGTATCGTCAAACGCAGGTGCTTTTCTCAACCCAGCTTCCCGCAATTCCACTTTATTATCGCCTGCGTGTTTCCGCCGCGCGTTTCGATCTTTGTCATTTCGATCTGGATGCGAGCGCCAATCCGCTTTGGAATATCGAATCAATTAACATAGGTGAGGCTTGCCAGGAATAATGCGACGATATTTCTGTGCGCTTTTTTCGACATTTATACTCGTATCTTGCGCCCCTTATCCTGCTCCTGTTGCAGAGCAAACCAGCATTCCCTCCCCGTATATTTCTCCGCACGCGCCTGAAATTCGTTTTGCGTTGATAGGGGAACGGCCGGATGTAAATGTTTGGGAATTATTTGATAAATCAGGCGCAACATTTTCAGGTTATGCCCTTCGCTTCGAATATTGGCCGCGCCTATATCATCTTGCTCCTCCAAATCGCATCTTCGAACCCCGCGCGGCAAATGGAATGCCGGCCGAAGTGATCCAGGAAGGCGAGTTTTATGTTGCCACGGTAAACTTGAGAACAGATCTAAAGTGGACGGATGACTCTCCATTTACTGCTGAAGATGTAGCTTTTACCGCCAAGACTGCCCTCGCTTTCGAGCTTGGTTACGATTGGAGTACTTATTACTCACACGAATATCTTGACCATGCAGAGGCCGTTAATCCGTCCGCCGTGAAATATTTTTTCAAGCAAAAACCAGGCGTAGGGCAGTGGCAATATGGTGTATTGCAAAGTCCAATTGTCCAAAAGGGTTTTTGGGAACCGCGTATTGAATCTGCCGCTGATCTTTTACCAAAAGATACCCTGCGTGCAGATTTACATAAAGCCAATAATTACCTTGCTTCTGTGCAGTCAGATGTTGCCAGGCTGGAAGCTGAAAATCTAATTGGACAACTGAGCGGTGATCTGAAAGGGATGCAGAGTGAGTTAATTTATGCCCAAAACAATTCGAACAAATTTCTTGAAGAATATGCTGCGCAGGTAGAGTCGGCACAGATAACTTTATATGATTTAAAGGATGAAGAAGAGCCTACGCTTGGCACATGGATGCCGGTAGGAGAAGCCAACGGCAGATGGGTAAATCAGGCCAACCCGGATTTTCCATTTATCCGTCCCAATTTTGATCGTGCTGTTTATGTCTTCTTTGAAGAGGACGACGCGGCAAAAACCGCCTTCCAAAATGGTGAAGTGGATTTTATACTTGGCGAAGGTATCTCGCAAAATGGCGCGACCCAGCAAGTGAAGGATGCAAAATACCATTCCAGTTATAGCGCCCGCTTCCTTGTGTTTAACCCTTTGAGCGTATATCTGGCCGACCCCGCCATTCGCGCCGCGCTCAGCTGCATCATAGACCGCGATGTGCTTGCAAAAGATATTTTACAAAACCATGCTGCGCTGTTGGATTCTTTTGTACTTTCTTCCCAATGGCATGATCCAATGCTAAAAGAGGCTTGCGCGGACATGGAAAGATCGGCCCGCATTGAGCATGCAGTAATCCTATTGAAAGATGCCGGCTATTCATGGGCGCAGACGCCGAATGTTGAAAGTGCAGGACGGAATTTGTTAATGTCAAACGGCGGGATTTTTCCAAATGTCAACTTGATCGCGCCTGCAAAAGAAAATGATGCCTTGCGATACGCTGCCGCCAAGTACATTGCGGAGCAGGCGCAATATTTAGGCATTTCACTTGCTGTGCAGGAAATGAGCATTAGTGATGTAGTCTACACGGTTTATAGCTCGCAGAAATATGACATGGCTTTAATGGGCTGGCGCTTGAGTGAATATCCTGCATATTTATGTGAAATATTCGGGGGGCAGAATCTTCATCTGTATAACAGCAGCAGACTCAAAACTGTGTGCGCTGCGCTGGGAGCTGAATCCAATTTAGTTGCGGCGCGGCAGGTTTCCTTCCAGATCGAAGCTGCGTTAATGTCTGAATTACCCTTCATTCCATTATTTACCGAGATGCAGGCAGACGTATATCGTGGTCTTTCCTATCCAGCGCCCGGGGTAAATCTTTTGAATGGTTGGAATGGATTGTACGGCGCACCCTCGTATGCGCTGCCTTCACCGTAGCCTGCATTTTTATTTGGTGTGAATAATGGGAAGGCAGTATAATAGCAACATTTCATTACAGGAGCTGGCTGTGGCAAAAACCGATCAAAGGCCTTTGTTGGAGGTCCGAAATCTTAAAACTTATTTTTATTCCGAAGATGGAGTTGTCAGCGCTGTGGATGGAGTGAGTTTTGAAGTGTATCCCGGCGAGGTGCTGGGCATTGTGGGTGAATCAGGCTGCGGCAAAAGCGTCACATCTCTTTCGATCATGCGTTTGATCGCGCCGCCCGGAAAAATAACTGAAGGGGAGATATTGTTTGGCGGTAAAAACCTTTTAGATGTATCTGAAAATGAAATGACCAGAGTGCGCGGGAACCGGATCTCAATGATCTTTCAACAACCGCAGACAGCTTTGAATCCCGTTTTTCAGGTGGATGATCAGATCGGGGAAGTACTGAATATTCATAAAGACTTTGGCAAAGATGCGGGTAAAAAACGTGCCGTCGAGTTGCTAAAGATGGTGGGCATTGCGGATGCAGAGCGCCGCGCCGCATCCTATCCACACGAACTTTCAGGCGGCATGGCGCAGCGCGTAATGATCGCAATGGCGCTGGCTTGTGTGCCTGAATTATTGATCGCAGATGAACCCACGACCGCTTTGGATGTAACCATTCAAGCACAGATCCTGGATCTGATACGCGATTTGCGTTCAAAAATGGGCACGTCTGTTATTTTGATCACGCACGATCTTGGCGTAGTGGCTGAAATGGCGGAGCGTGTAGCGGTGATGTACGCGGGTGAGATCGTGGAGCAAGCCGATGTAAAACCGCTTTTTGCGCAGCCTTTGCATCCATATACACAGGGTTTGATCGGTTCCATTCCTATTTTGGGACAAATCAAGGAGCGGTTGGATGTTATCCCCGGCATGGTGCCAAATTTAGTAAACCTGCCGCCCGGTTGTCGCTTTGCGCCGCGCTGCACAGCTCGTGAAAAATTCAGCTTGAAGATCTGTACAGATTTAAAACCGAATCTCACGGAAGTTGCGCCGGATCATCAGGTGCGCTGCTGGTTGTATCAGAACGCAGAAGGTCATCAAGCGCCGTTAAAAGTAAAACAAAATTAATTTTGGCGCGCAGAGATTGTTCGTGTGAATTAGTTCTTTTGCCATATTTCATTTAAGAAATTTTTCTGGAGTCTTTCAGCATGAATCAAATAGCGGAACCCCATAAAGCAGAAGATCTGGTTGAAGTTGAACATTTGGTCAAGTATTTCCCGGTGCGCGCCGGGTTAATGCAGCGCGTGGTAAATTGGGTCAAAGCTGTGGATGATGTTTCGTTTACCGTTAAAAAAGGTGAAACCCTCGGCATGGTGGGAGAATCAGGTTGTGGAAAAACCACGATTGGGCGATCCATGCTCAGGTTGGTGGAGCCGACTTCAGGGTCGGTGCGTTTTGACAGCAAGGATGTATTGAAATTACGCGGTAATGACCTTAAAGAGGTACGCCGCCATATGCAGATTATTTTCCAGGACCCCTACGCCTCACTGGATCCGCGTGTACCCATCGGCGAAGCGGTGATGGAGGGATTAAACATCCATAAAATCGGCTCGCGTCAGGAACGCTATGATCTTATGATCGAGACGCTCAAGAAGGTGGGCTTGGAAGATTATCACGCCCGTCGTTATCCGCATGAATTCTCCGGCGGTCAGCGCCAGCGGATTGGTATTGCCCGAGCGCTTGCCCTGCGCCCCAACTTTATTATTTGTGACGAGCCTGTCTCCGCATTGGATGTTTCCATTCAATCGCAAGTGCTCAACATTTTAAAGGATTTGCAAAAAGAGTTTGGGCTTACGTATCTGTTCATTGCGCATAACATGAGTGTGGTCGAACATATCTCAGACCGTGTGGCGGTGATGTATCTCGGCAAGATGGTGGAGTTGACTACGCGCGACGATCTTTTTAAGGAACCTTTACATCCATATACAAAAGCGTTAATGTCAGCCATTCCAATTCCTGATCCAAATCTCAAACGCAATCGTGAAGTACTCAAGGGCGATGTGCCAAGTCCGCTTAACCCGCCCAAGGGCTGCCGTTTTCATCCGCGTTGTCCTGTTGCGGAAAAGATCTGTTCTGAACAAGAGCCTGAGTTTCGTGAAGCCGCACCCAGTCACTGGGTGGCTTGTTGGCTGGTAAAGTAGGTTTATGATGAGTTGTAATATTTTACTCGTTGATGATCAACGCGATATTTTGCGGCTCCTGCATACAACGTTGGATACGCTAAAAATTCCCGACTTAAAAATATTTGAATCCCCATCGGGTGAAGAAGCCCTGCTTGAATCAGCGCGGAATAAAATTGATCTGCTAATTACCGATTATAAATTGCCGGGTATGAGCGGGGTGGAACTCAT
>JANODZ010000341.1:0-4187 GCA_031412935.1 Anaerolineales bacterium | reverse complement strand
CCTGAACTGACAAAACACGTTCTGCAAAATGCGGCCGTCATCGGCCGTTCATTTGACCTGCGCGTTTTAAAACAAGTGACTCTCTTGAATGGTAAGTTCGACTCACAAATTCAATATTTAATGGAAGCAAGCCTGGTGGAACCCTTCCGTCAGGAATATGCGTTCCGGCATGTTTTGATTCAGGAAGCGGCCTATGACTCGATCCTGATCAAGAAGCGTGTTGAACTCCATCGGCGGATTGCAGAAACGCTGGAAGAGCTTCACGCCAACCGCATCGAAGAATTTACGCCGCTGATCGCATATCATTTTTACAGCGCTCACGATCTGCGTTCACTTAAATATGATATGTTGGCAGGCGGGAAAGCTGCGCGCCTGTTTGCCAATGCCGAAGCCGCGACACATTTTAGCCGCGCGCTGGAAGTTGCAAAGCGCAATGGAAATGAAAGTGGGTTAATCGCCAAATTGCATTCGCAATTGGGGTCGGCCTTGGAGTTAAGTGGGCGCTATGAGCAAGCCGTGCAAAATTATGAATCCATGCAAGTCTATGGTCACGAGCGGGGCGATGATTCCATGGAACTATTGGGATTGATGGCCAGGGCAACCATCTATTCAACCTATACGAGTCTCCATGACCCCGCCCTGAGCGAGCAAACCCTCATTCAAGCTCTTGACCTTTCCCTCAAAACCGGGGACCGCGAAGCGCAAGCCAAATTGAATTGGAATTTAATGCTCACGTATCTATTCTCGAAGCGGCTCGACCTGGCGCTTAAGCATGGCGAACTTGCCCTGACACTGGCGCGCAAATCGGACAACCGGGAACAATTGGCATTTGTATTAAATGATTTATGCCGGCTTTATGTCTGCAGGGGTGAATTCGAGAAAGCGTTTGCGGTTGTCGATGAAGCGCGTGTTTTGTGGCGCTTGTTGGATAACCAGGCGATGCTTGCAGATAGTTTCGGCTCGGAGGCGGAGGCGCATTTCCAGTCTGGGAATCATGCAAAGGCGTTGGAGCTCCTGAATCAAGGGTTGCACATCAGCGAAAAAATCGAAAATTTATGGGGGCAGGCGTATAATCGCATGCTCATCAGTTTTATTTATTTTGACCAGGGAGAAATTGGGCGCGCGATTCAATTTTCTGAGCTGGCTATCGAGCAGGGGAAACGCGCAGGATTGGTCGCCAGTTCCACGAGTCATCGCGCCGAATTGGGATGGTTCACTGCTTATTATGGCGATTTCGAAAAAGGACTTGAACTGGTCGAACAGGCGCTGATTCTTGCCGAAGAGAAACAACCAAACTTCCGGGCGCTTCCGCTGGCATTCAAAGTGCGCCTGTATTTATTAATGGGCGATCTTGAATCGGCGCAAAAGGCCGCAGGTCCGATACCTCTCGCGCCGATCTCGATCCCATACTCACGCTATACCATTAGTGTGTGTATGGCAAATGTTGAACTGGCTCTCGCGCAGAAAGAATATGATCGCGCATTGACTCTCGCCGAGGATTTGCTTGCGCAAGTATCGCCATTGACTCGCGTGGATATTCCTGATGTGATGCGAAGAAAGGCAGATTCTCTCATTGGATTAAACCGACTCGACGAAGCGCATCAAGCCCTGACTGACGCCTGCTCGCGAGCCGAGGAGGTTGGATCCAAGCATCATCTTTGGCCCATCCTATCCAGCCTGGCAGACATCTGTTCACTGCTCGATCAACATGACCAAGCCGAAGCGCATCGCAGGCAGGCGCGACTCATTGTCGAAGAAATTGCGGAAGGACTGCGCGAGGTTGGACTGAACGAATTGTTTTTGAATCAGCCGTGGGTCCGTCCACTGATGCTTTAATTCAAAAGGAGAGTCGTAATGTCAATCGAAGAAAATAAGCAAATCGGCCGTCGTTATCAGGAAATCTATAACAGTAATAATTTGGATGTTTTGGGTGAAGTTGTGTTGGGAGTTTTATTCTTATTCTAATTCTTCAAGGTCAGCGATATCTTTAGTTCGCCCGCTTGCTTTCTTGTTCTTCTTTAAGTTTTCCAGATCGATCACGTGGACTTCAACGCCATCAAAATTGTCAACAATTCTTGACTGATAACATTCATCGAACTCGACGCCCGAGATGGATGTGGTAATTTCAAGCCGCATGGGAGGATACCCCATGCGAATAATTTTTGGATTTTGCATGAATAATTCTGGTTTTAGATTTGGGTCATCAAACCCAAAGGCTTTCAAGGTGGAAACAAGTTTTTCGGCATTGTCAGGATGAATGGCAACCCAAATATCCATATCCTCAGTGGCGCGGGCGTATCCATGATAACCTACAGCATATCCCCCGATCAGCAGATAGCGAACTTCATGCTCTTTCAGTAATTTCAAGAACTCTTTGAAGTCGGGCGGTAGCGTTAGATCCATAATTGATTCTCCGCAAAAGTTCCATGTGATGCAGGCGTTCGAGTGGGGTTCTGGAAAGCCAGTATTCTTTATCTTGCCTGTCTGCTTCCTCAAAGGAAGATACGACTGAGAAGGCGGTTTTATCCATTCTGGGGAGTTGATTTTCGGCCATAGATTAAGTATAGCATAACGAAAGACCTCCGAGTTTTCCAAAAACTCGGAGGTCTGCACATATTACACCAACATTCTGACCGGATTTTCGAGGAAACCTGCCAGCGTTTGCATGAACTGTGCGGCTTCGGCTCCGTCGCTGATTCGGTGGTCAACGGAGATTGTAGCTTTCATTCTCCAACCCACTTTCACCACACCATTTTCAACAACAGGTACTTCTCTTGCGGAACTAATTGCCAATATCCCCGCTTCGGGCGGATTGATGATGGCGATGAATTCCTCGACTTCGTACATTCCTAAATTGGATGTTGAGAATGTTGAACCATCAATATCATCAGGTTTGACTTTACCCTCGCGGGCGCGGGCCGCCATGGTTTTAACTTCACTTGAAATCTGTCGCAATGTCTTTTGATCGGTGTCTTTGACAACCACGGTCATCAGTCCGCCGGGGACTGTCACCGCCACGCCGACATTGATGTGTCCGAATTGAATGACCTCAACGCCTTTAAGAGTCGCGTTCAAGTTGGGGAATTGGCGCAGGGTTAACGCAACACCTTTCAAAATAAAATCGTTGACCGAAACCTTTTCCTTGTCCGCTACATCCATGTTGACCTGTCTGCGCGCATCCAACAACGCGTCCATCTTGAACTCACGCGTCACATAGAAATGCGGGATGGTGGTTTTGGATTCAACCAGTCTGCGGCCAATGGCTTGGCGAAGTTTTGTGGTTTGGATAACGCGATCTTCGTAATTGGTAATTTGTAATTGGTAAGTAGGCTGCGCGGACTGTTTGCCGGAGACTGGAGACTGGGGACTTGAGATTGTGGCTTCCACATCTTTGCGCACCACACGCCCATTGGGACCAGTGCCATGTACGTTGGATAAATTTACATTGTTATCTTGCGCAATCTTCTTCGCGAGCGGGCTGGCTTTGACAGGACCAGAGTCAAGCGGAGAAAATGCCGCTTGAACAGCAGCAGCTATCGGCTGAGTCAGAGCCGCTGGCTTTACATCCACTTTCTTTATACTGATTACAGGCGACTTATTACTGATTACTTCCCCCGCCTTTCCCACAATCGCAATCGGAGCATTGACAGGAACCATCGTGCCTTGATCGACGATCAGCTGCAGGACAATTCCGCTTGCGGAAGATTCAACTTCAACAGTGGCTTTATCAGTTTCGATCTCAGCCAGCACGTCGCCTTTGTTAATGGTCTCGCCAACTTGTTTCACCCAGCGGACGAGCAAACCCTCGGCCATATCGAAGCCGAGTTTGGGCATTGAAATTGTTTCAGCCATTATTTCAAGACCTCCTTAACCGCGGCGACAATATCATGAACTTGCGGGAGAGCGGCTTGTTCGAGCGCGCGATTGTAGGGCAGAGGGACTTCCTTTTGCGCCACGCGGATGATGGGCGCGTCGACGTAATCAAATGCTTCTTCGTAAATGCGGCTGACGATCTCAGAGCCGACGCCGTAGGATTTCCAACCTTCTTCGACAACCACCGCGCGAGTTGTTTTCTTGAACGACTCGATCACAGGTTCCATATCGAGCGGGCGAAGCGTACGAAGATCGACAACTTCAACTTCAATGCCTTCCTTGGATAGTTCTTCTGCGGCTTTCATTGAAAGTTC
>JANODZ010000340.1:0-4982 GCA_031412935.1 Anaerolineales bacterium | reverse complement strand
GTAGATCGGAAGGCCACGCTCCGGCGTCTCGTCGGGAGTGGGGCCCCGTAGATCCGCACGCATTTTTGCGATCATAGATGTTTGGGATGCCCTGCTATCTAACCGTCCCTATCGCCCGGCGTGGTCTCATGCAAAAGTATTGAAATATATTAAAGGTCTGTCCAATAAGCAATTCGACCCCAAGGTCGTGAGAATTTTCTGTAAGTTGATCGAAAGTGATGACGAATATAGGAAACGAAGCTCACCGAAAATAATTCGGAAAGAGCCTCTTAAAAAGTCTGTTAAAACAATTAATATAATAAAGCGATGAGCAAGCCCCAGCGCTTATTAATTTCTGGCTTACTTGACCCGCAGAAAACGCCGCTTCCCGACTTGCAATATCCCTGCATTTGGAAATGGAGCGTCGCCACGCTCCAGGATTTCCCCATCCAAACGCACGCCTTTCTGGTCAATTAATGCACGCGCTTTGCTTTTGCTCTCAGCCAAATTTGCGGCAAGAATTACATCAACAATCGATTGACCGGGTTGCAATACGTACTCTGGCATTTCATCGGGAACTTCCTTTTGCTGAATGGTCTTTACAAAATTCTCATGAGCGGCTTTCGCATCCTTATCACCGTAAAAAATATTGGTGATCTCATCGGCCATTTTCATTTTTGCGTCACGCGGGTGGAACACACCCGAAGCCAGATCCCGCTCAACCTTCTCGATCTCCTGCGGACTCCAGCGCGTGACCAGGCGCATGTATAATCCCATTGCCGAATCAGGCACAGACATCAACTTGCCAAACATGTCATTGGCGCCTGAATTAATCGGCACGATATTCCCAGTGGATTTTGACATCCTTTGCACGCCGTCTGTTCCCGGCAGGATCGCAGTGATGATGCCCACCAAAGGCCTTTGACCCAGCGCTTCCTGCAATTTACGCCCTGCGACGATGATGTTGAACAACTGATCGGTACCGCCAACTTGTACATCCGTTTCCATTGCAACCGCATCATACCCTTGCATCAGGGCGTAGAAAGTCTCGTGCAAATAGATCGGTTCGCCTTTTTCCATTCGATTCGAAAAATTATCACGAGCCAAAAATTGTTGGACAGTAAAATTTTGCCCAAGACGGATTAAATCCACAAGCGAAAGTTCCGAGAGCCACTCGCCGTTATAGCGGATCTTTGTCTTGCCGCGGTCAAGCATGCGGTAGGCTTGCTCGGTGTAGGTCTGGGCGTTTTCGGAGACCTTCTCCTCGGTCAGAATCGGACGTGCTTTGTTTTTATCTGAGGGGTCACCCACCAGCGCGGTGTAACTTCCAATCAAAAAAGTGACTTCGTGTCCCAGGTCTTGAAACTGACGCAGCTTACGCATTGTGATCGTATGACCTAAATGCAAATCAGTAGAGGTCGGGTCGTAGCCGCAATACACACGCAACGGTCTATTCTCTTTTTCAGCAAGCAATAAACGCGCGCGCAATTCAGCGGTCATGGCTTTCTTGAGATCGTCATCACCATATTCGGTGCCGAGCATTAATAATTCAACTTGTTCTTCAATATTCATATTTTCTCCATTGGTAAAGCAAAATGGCATTTAGCTTTACCATTTTACAAACAAAAACGCGCCCGCGATGATGGGGGCGCGTTCGTAGCACACCATCGCCAAGGTTTTATGGATGGGTGTAATAATAGTAGCTGTCGAGAAAATTTGAACTGAACATTAGGACATTATACAACAAGAATTTCACTGTGCCAAATTGAACGAAAAACTCCAGGGACCTTTTACAGAATAGAACTCGGCGCTGTAAACAATTTCCTCAGCTTGCACCTGTGTCATTTCTGGCGGTATGCTTAGGAATTGCATCGTCAATAATCCATTCACATCCACACAATCCAGCGTAATGCCGATTCCACGCGCGAGCATGGCTTGTTGTATTTTTGGCATGTAGACAGAACAATATTCGCCTTCACGCGGGGTAGCCGCGATTGCATCAATGATGATGACCGCATTGGAAAGGTCGGCATCCGGTGCTACAACAAAGGTTAGTGTGTCACAACGCAATCCAATCTGACCATTGGCCGGCTCTTGAAGACTGACCAGGGTTGTGCCAAATTCCTGCAGAACCGTTCCAGCATAATTCAAACTCGCAGACGAGATCGCCCAATCTGATGAATCTGGTAGAGTAAAACAGACATCCGCATTCACACTTTTTCCATCAATAGCGGCGCGTTCCATGCGCACTTCAATGCCGCTTGCCGTTTGATTCGGCAGTGCCAATTCAACTTGCGCGGTTGGATAGGAAGGGTCCACATAAGCTGTAGCAGATGGTACACCAACTGATGATCGATCAATTAAAGGTACGCAGGCGCTGATGAAAACCACCACTATTAGAATAAATCGTCTCATGGATTTTTCTCCTTTACTTATTTTATCTTTACGGGATTGTTAAACAGATCGGTCAACGCTTCATGCGGACCTGCAAACTGAAAGCTGTACCCAGACTCGATCAGCCGTTTGGGTTGAGCAAACCTGCCTTCCAAAACAAGGACGCTCATTTCGCCTAAAAGGGTTCTCAATAAAAAAGCTGGCGTGGGAAACCAATACGGGCGCTGTAATACGTTTGCAAGCACACGATTGAAATCTGCGCTGGAAGTAGGTGTGGGTGCAATAAGATTATACGCTCCCTGCGCATTTTTATGATCAATCAAATGACGTACTGCCCCAACCCAATCACGAATATGGATCCAGGGTATGGAAAATTTTCCGCCGCCCAGGGGGCCGCCGACAAATAACTTCACGGGCAGCGCCATAAGAGGCATCAGTCCATTTTTTTTATCAAGCACCACAGCCGAGCGGATCACCACCCGGCGCACACCCAACTCTTCGACTGATTGGGTTGCCTGCTCCCATTGGACAGTAAGCTGCGCGAGGAAGTCCTCTGCGGGCGGCGTAGATTCGTCAGCGAGGTCGCCGCGCAAGCCGTAGTAATTAATCCCTGATTGCTGGATAAAAACGCCTGGGCGCTGAGACGCTTCCAGAATCGCTTGAGCAAGCGCCAGGCCGGGCAGGATGCGAGAATCGTGGAAGGCCTGTTTCGTGGAGGCAGTCCACGGCCATGAGGCCAGAGTTTTTCCAGCGAGGTGGAGCACTACATCCATTTCGTTGATGCGATGCCCCCATGCCCTTGTTGTTTTTGCATCCCATTGTATACTTTGCGCACCTTCTGGGGCGTGCAAACCGCGCGTGAGAATAAAAACTTTGTGCCTGTCTGTGAGAAGGGATTTTGTAAGGGCTTTGCCGAGAAAACCTGAGCCGCCGGCGATCAAGACATTCATTTCAAAAACTCCATTTGTAAAATCACAAATTTAATTAACTGGCAGTATAATCATGCAGATTATCGAGACATTATGTACGAACCGGTACTGGTACTTAACGCTAATTTTGAGCCGATCCATGTATGCTCAACACGACGGGCCATAGGTCTTCTACTTGCTGGCAAAGCCGATATGATCGTGAATGGACGTGGAAATATCCGAACGATTTCACAGCTGCTTCCGCGCCCTTCAGTCATTCGGCTGGAATCTCAAGTTCACAGGCCACGGCCGCACGTGAAGTTAACGCGCCGCGAAATATTTCGACGTGACAATTATACCTGTCAGTATTGCGGTAAACGGGATGGGGCTTTGACGGTGGATCATGTGATCCCGCGTCATATGGGCGGGCAGCATATTTGGACAAATCTGGTGGCGGCTTGCTCTTTTTGCAACCACCGCAAAGGCGGCCGCAAAGTTACTGAAGCACATATGCGCCTCAACCATATTCCAAAAGAGCCGCCCGCAAATGCAGCTTATATTTTTGGGCGGCATCTTTCAGACAATGGCGAGTGGGAGCCTTATATTTCAGGCTGGTAATATCAGGTTCACCAATTTAAATATTGAAACAGGAAATCCTGTGAGTTATGGTATCTCGCAGGATTACCTGTTTCAATCACTTCAAGACACTTAACAAAAGAGCGGGAGTGATATAAGCTTCGATCACAGCAGCGATCGCCAATAAAGGAATAACCACTCCCAGAAAGATCTTCGCCCAATCTGCGAGCAACTCAAGGATCACTTCACCTAGAGATTTTCCCAATTGCGGGGTAACAATGGCAACACCCATATAAAGCACCACGGCACTGCCGATCATGAGGGCCGGCAGCTCAAAAATACCATGCGGCACCACCCCTGCGAAAAATATGCTCCAGGGATGAATACCAGGTAATTGAATACTCAGCAATTGTAACAAGGCAAATACAGCCCCGATCAAACCGATATTTAACATATAAATTAAAATACCCAGGACACTAAAGGAAACTGATCCAGCCAAAAACATAACCGCCACTGCGCGGGTGTTATTCAAGAACAAGTAGGGCGCATTGATTTTGCCTTGCAAGGCTGCCAGATTAGGCATTTCGTTGGCGCGTTCCGAAATTTTTTCAAGATTTTCAGGTGAAGCATTTTTAATAACATCTGAAGCATTAATCATGATCCAGTTATAACTCACCCATAGACTCAGGCCTGCGATCAAGACCATGATAAAGGCGGCAGGCAGAACGCGGCGCATGGCGGCGCTCAATATTGTACGATACCATTGCCCGAGGGAATGCGCGTCTCCCAAGTCCTTGAAATCGGGAGCGGTATCGGGAATATTTCGGAGTATTTCTTACATGATAATGCCGATATTCTGCTTACCGATATGAAGTTGGTGCTACCCAACGACATGCTCACCAAAGTAGATTTGATGAGTATGGCCAATGGGCTGGAAGTAAGAGTTCCTTTTCTGGATTATGAGGTTGTCAATTTTATCGCCTCACTTCCATCGGATTTCAAAATTAATTCGCGCATTCGAAAAAGCGACTTCGCCACCAGCGCCGTGGCCCGCGGCGAGATCGAGCTGATGGGCCGCGCCGGCAAGGCGCTGCCGCCGGGCTGGGGCATCGATGCCGCCGGCGA
>JANODZ010000339.1:0-2338 GCA_031412935.1 Anaerolineales bacterium | reverse complement strand
CTCAAAAGCCAGGAAACCACGCAAAGGCGCTACGGAGCAAAGAATAAAACAACTGAAAATCAAGCGTTGCGACATTGCGTCTTTGCGGGAAAAATAATTTTATTGCTGCAATTCGTTTAAATATACGGCAATCATAAAATTCATGTACAAATAGTTATTTTCAGGAATGTTATACTTTAGGGTGGAAATGGATGAGAAACCATGAGCAATCGAGCAGACTGGGTTGATTACGGAAAAGGGATTGGGATCATTCTGGTTGTATACGGCCACCTGCTGAGCAGCGGCTTTCATGCCGGCATTAATATTCCAGAGCATTTTTTTCGCCTTTCAGACAGCATCATTTATGGTTTTCACATGCCGTTTTTCTTTTTACTGGCAGGAATTTTCGTTGAGAGCAGTCTTCAGAAGCGCGGTATAAAAATATATCTTATTGATAAATTCTCACGCATTGCCTATCCATATTTTGTCTGGTCAGTTTTACAAGTAGGTGTTGAGGTAATATTTTCAAACCAAACCCGGCATGGCACCAACCTGGAAAACTTGCTGGCCATCCCATACCGGCCCTGGGGACAATTCTGGTTCCTTTATGCGCTTTTTATTATGCATATTACGTTTGCTCTCACGAGCAGGTTCGGAAAATATTCCACGGCATTAATACTCATCCTTGCGGCCGTGTTGTATTTTTATCCGCTTTCCGTTGGCATCGCCGGCCTCTACGGTTTTTCAATTTATTTTATTTTTTTTGTAATGGGCATTATTTTGAAGAAAACACTCTTGGATGCAGAGAAGTACAACCTGCCTCTTGGGTTTATCCTTTTACTATTTCTCATCTTAATCGGCTCAGGCTATCTTATTTTTGAATATCAGATCAAGCCCGTACGACTGAGCGGCGGCAACCATCCCTTCTATTTTCTTTATTTAGCCGCTCTCGGCACAACAGCCTGTATTGGCCTTTCACAGTATCTTGCGAAAAAAAATACGGCGCAATTTTTAAAAACGCTCGGAACGTATTCTCTTCAGATATATCTTGCCCACATGCTGGCAGGAGCTGGGATCAGAATGGTCTTGTTAAATGTATTCGGGATTCAAAATTGGGTCGTCCACATAATTATTGGAGTGGGTTTTGCCTTGACAGCGCCGATATTCCTGCAAAAAATATCCGACAGGGTCAAATTTCCATATTTATTTGAATTCAAAAAAAATTACGATCCAGTCACCCGTTGAGTTTACAACATCACCAAAACAAAACGGGACGGCAACAATTGCCGTCCCGTAATTAAATTACTTTCTACTTCAATCCCTAGAACAATCTGAACACCGCCGTACTTGCAAGTAAAAACAACCACTGTGGGACGAAGCTTAGCGCAACGGTTAAAATCGCAGTGGACATTATTGTGAAGCTCAACCAGGTTTCCTGGTCAATCGTGGGGTCACCTTCGCGCATGTACATGTTGACGACGACACGCAGATAGTAATATGCGGAAACCAGCGATGTCACTACGCCGATGATGGCGAGGCCTGAGTAGCCGCCTGCGATCACAGCACGGAAGAGATAGAACTTGCCTACCATTCCCAGAGTAGGCGGGAAGCCAATGAAAGAGAGCATGAAAACGGTCATGGCGGCGGCGAGAGCGGGATATTTACGAGCGATGCCTGCATAATCCGCGAGCTCGAGTCCCTTGCCTTCGGCTTTTTCAATAGCAATGACAACTGCCCATGTTCCGAAGTTGGTAATGGCATAAGTAACAAGGTAGAACAGTCCTGCCGCAATTGAAATGGACATTACGTCTTTATTTCCATAAGGCACAAAGGCCATCAGAATATAACCCGCGTGTGCAATACTGGAATAAGCCAACAAGCGCTTGATATTAGTTTGAGAAATAGCCGTGACGTTCCCGACGATCATGGTCAACGCCGCGAGCGCCCAGAGGATATTGGTGAAATCGGCAGAAAGCATTGGGAATGCAGTGGCAAAGACTCTCAACAAAGCAGCAAAGCCCGCGATCTTTGCACCCGAGGACATGAAAGCGGTGACCGCAGTCGGTGCGCCCTGGTATACGTCAGGGGTCCACATGTGGAAGGGAACCGCAGCAACCTTGAAGCCAAAACCCACAAGGAGCAGAGCCGCCCCAATGGTCAGCAGCAGGCTTGGGGTCCCGTTTGAAGCGGCAGCAAAGATTCCGCTCAAGGAAGTGTGTCCAGTCGCGCCAAAGACCAAGGCAGTCCCATAAACGACAAATCCAGTAGCAAATGCGCCCAGCAGGAAATATTTCATGCCTGCCTCTTCAGATTGCAGGTTGGGGCGCGCAAATGCAGCCAGCACATACAACGGAATGGA
>JANODZ010000338.1:0-8339 GCA_031412935.1 Anaerolineales bacterium | reverse complement strand
TGCCCGGTCAGGTCCACTTCAATTGCGGAGTTGACCGCCACCATACGGTCATTTTGGGCAATGACAAAAGGATCGTTCACATATTCTGTCGGATGCATCTCGATCATCGGGTTATCGTCCACCCATTTATAAAGCCGCTGCGTGCCTAGAATAAATCCTGCCACGATCTTGCCCGCATGTAATGATTTTCGCGCATTCGTCAGAACTCCCGCATTGAAAAGGTCAATGACACCATCAGAGAATAATTCGGTATGAATACCAAGATCCTTCTTATCATACAGGAACTTTAAAACAGCATCCGGAATTGATCCAATACCAAGCTGCATCGTTGCGCCATCAGGGATCAATTCAGCAATATGGCCGGCGATTTTTTCTACAATATCTGTGTCCCCTTCAGAAGACATTTTATGTTCGGGAATTGGATAATTGACGGGCACAATATGAGTTAAACGGCTGACATGAATAAATGAATCGCCCAACGTACGCGGCATCTTTTCATTTACTTCGGCAATGACCACCTTGGCAGACTCAGCCGCAGATTTAGTAAGCCCCACTTCAACGCCCAAACTGCAAAAACCATGCTCATCTGGAGTCGAAACATGAATAATAGCAACGTCCAAAGGTAGTATGCCGCGTTTAAACAACAAGGGGAATTCAGAAAGTAAAACGGGCGTAAAATCCGCACGGCCCTCCTGGACTGCCTTGCGAATATTCGCGCTGATGAACATGGAGTTCACCCGCAAATGACCTTCCATCTCCGCAGCTACATAATCAGCAGAGCCAACTGTCAGCGCCTGGCAAATCTCCACATCGGTTACATTGGGAGCGTGTTCAACCAAAGCCGCAAGAAGTGTCTGGGGAACCGAAACGTTCCCAGTCAGAAAAACGCGATGTCCTGACTTGATCGCTTTGACAGCTTCCTGCGCTGTTGTCACACGTGATTGATAAATTCTTTGCGTGGCCATCTTATTCTTCCTGCACTTTCAGGCGCACAAGGTTAAGAAGTTTGCCCTCGTGTGTATTTACAGCGGACTCAAGCGAGAGATTGCTTAAGATCGATTCAGTCCCCAGCGCCGCAATTTCTGTAATATAAGGCATGGCCGAATTCACAAAGGCGTGCATGGCGGTACGTGCCACAGCGCCAGGCATATTCGGCACACAATAATGCAAAATGCCTTCTTCAATAAAGATCGGATGTTCATGTGTTGTCGGGCGCGATGTTTCAACACATCCGCCTTCGTCGATGCTGACATCGATGATGACGGAACGCGGCTTCATCGAACGAACCATTTCACGGGTTACCAATATCGGTGTGCGTTGACCAGAAACCAGCACGGCGCCAATCACTACATCTGCATATAGAACTGAACGTTCAATGTTTCTTCTGGTTGACATCTTCGTCACAATCTTTGGGAAGCGGTCCCAAATCCGTTGGATCGCAGCGAGGTTAATGTCAATTACAGTGACATGCGCGCCCATACCCAGGCACATTTGTGTGGCGTAGGTTCCAACCACACCAGCCCCAATAATAATGATCTCAGCCGGCGGAACGCCCGGCATCCCACCCATCAGAATGCCTTTACCACCCCAGTTGTTTTGAAGCAGGCGGGCAGCGATCTGTGCAGCCATCGCACCGCCAATCTGGCTGAATGGGCGCAAGACCGGCAACGATCCATCAGGCGCTTGAATCTGTTCGTAGGCGATGGATGTGATTTTCTTTTCGAGTAGCAGATCGATCTTATCCTGCTGTGCCGAAGCAAGATGCAAAAAACCGCACAGGATTGTATTGGGACGCAGCCAATTCAATTCTTCCTGTATCGGGCGCGCAACCTTCAAAAGCAGATCTGCGCGGCCAAAGGCTTCTTCGGTCGAGTAGACCAGGCGCGCGCCGGCTTTTTCATAATCAGCATCACTGAAACCAGCCGTCACTCCCGCATCATGCTCGACGAAAGCTTGATGTCCGTTCTGAGAAAGAATCTCCACCCCGGCCGGAGAAAGACCGACACGGTATTCGAAGGGTCTGCTTTCTTTTGGAATTCCGATATACATCATTACACCTCCACAAAAAACCCTAAAGATATTTAGAACCTTTAGGGCGGTAAAATTTATTTCATATTGAGCACTTCACGAATGGATGGAAGCGCCCAATCAATTGTTTCCTTATCAATAACAAGCGGTGGTGCAAAGCGGATCACATTATCGTGTGTCTCTTTTGCGAGGATGCCTTTTTGTTGCAAGGCTTCACAGAAACGGCGCGCACCTTTTGCCTCGGGTTTAAGTTCCACGCCGATCAATAATCCGCGCCCACGTACTTCCTTCACATGCGGACTTGGAATTTCGCTTAACTGCTCAACAAAATAGTCACCCAATTGTTGTGAGCGTTCAGCAAGTTTCTCATCACGGATCACTCTTAACGCGGCGCGGGATACGGCTGCGGCAAGTGGATTGCCCCCGAAAGTTGATCCATGCTCGCCGGGCGTGAACAAACCGAGAATAGCTGTATCTGCCAGCACAGCCGAGACGGGATAAAATCCACCTGCAAGCGCCTTGCCGATGATCATTACGTCAGGGCGGACATCTTCATGCTGTGATGCGAACAATTTTCCAGTGCGTGCCAGGCCCGTTTGAATTTCATCCGCCATAAAGAGCACGTTGTTTTTCTTGCAGGTTTCAGCAACTTTCTTTAAATATCCAGCAGGTGGAATAATGACACCCGCCTCACCTTGAATCGGTTCAAGCAAAACTGCGGCGGTGTTGGGTGTGATCGCCTTTTCGATCGCATCCGCATCGCCGTATGTGACCGTCACAAAGCCGGGCGTGAATGGACCAAAATCATCGCGATAAGATGGCTCAGTGGAGAAGGAAACAATCGTCACCGTGCGCCCGTGGAAATTGCCGGAAGCAACAATGATCTGCGCTTGATGGCGTGGAACTTTCTTTACCTGATACGCCCATTTGCGCGCAAGTTTTACCGCAGTTTCAACTGCCTCCGCACCAGAGTTCATCGGTAGTGACATTTCGTAGCCTGTCATCTCAGATAGTTCTTTATAGAGCAGCGGCAATTGGTCGTTGCGGAAAGCGCGCGATGTGAGAGTGACACGTTTGGCTTGGTCGAGCAACGCTTGCAAAATCTCTGGATGCACATGTCCCTGATTGACAGCCGAATAGGCGCTTAAACAATCGAGATATTTCTTTCCATCCACATCATAAACCCATACCCCTTGCGCCTTTTCGATGACCACATCCAACGGATGATAGTTATGCGCGCCGTACTGTTCTTCCATTTTGATATAGTCTTGTGTATTCATAAATTCACCTTTTTAAAAGAAATAAACACGAAGGGCACAAAGTGCACAAAGGTTTTTTTGTTCTTACTTAGTGTCCTTCGTGTCCTTTGTGTTTAAATATTTTAAGCCACTTCAAACAAACGCGCCAGAATGGCCTTCTGTGCATGTAAACGATTATGTGCCTGCGCAAAGATGACCGAGTGTTTGCCGTCGGCAACATCGTCTGTCAATTCGTGGTTGCGATGCGCGGGCAGGCAGTGCATCACGATCACGTCCTTATCGGCTTCAGCGACCAACCTCGAGTTGACTTGATAGGGAGGGAAGACCAATTCACGTTTGGCGGTTTCTTCCTCCTGCCCCATCGAGGTCCATGTGTCGGTGTAGATCACATGCGCGCCTTTGACCGCTGCGTGAGGGTCGCGCACAAAAGTCAACTTGCTTTTTGTTTTCTTTGCGATCTGATGGGCAATCTCAACCGCCCTGGGATTCATGTCATAGCCTTCAGGGGTTGCGACAGTTACATTCCAACCCAATTTCGCCGAGACATGCATCAATGAAGTTGTGACGTTATTCCCATCCCCCACATAACTGACATTCAAGCCTTTGGATTTATTGCCGAATTTTTCCTGTATGGTCAATGCATCCGCCATGCCCTGACAGGGATGGTTGAAATCGCTCAAACCATTAACAACGGGAATCTCAGACCATTTCGCAAGTTCCAGAATATGCTCATGCTCGAAAACGCGCGCCATGAGTGCCTGCACATAACCGGAAAGCACGCGCGCCACGTCCGCAATCGACTCGCGTTTGCCCAAACCGATCTCATTGGGTGAAAGATATAACGCATCGCCGCCGCAATGGCGCATGGCCATGTCAAATGAAATGCGCGTGCGCAGGCTTGGCTTCTGGAAGATCATGCCCAAGACCCTGCCTTTGAAGATCGGCTTGTTCCCTTTTTTAAAATATTCTTTTTTAAGTTTCACTGCCAGATCGAGCAGGTCCTGGATTTCATCAGATGAGTAATCTGAGATCGCGAGAAAGTCCTTCATTTTTACTCCTTATCATGAAAGTATATCGTTATTGTGCAATTCCGGCCTGATTCAATCATCACGCATTATGTGTGACATTTCGCTAAAAATGTAAGACAAATTGGCAACTTGTCCTACGCACTGCGGTTCTTTTTCCAATAGCGCAACAGACCGTCCGCGCCCATGCCGAGCGGATTTGCCAATGTGTAAGCCTGGATAACATCTTCGCTCAATTTTTTTTCGCGGCTTTGTTCATTCATCCAGGTTTCAAACTTCGCGCGTATTTCGTCCATGGGCGGGTCTGCGGGCATGATCTTTTCGAGCCATTGTTCTGCAGCGTCAAGATTTTTTTGCAATTCATCTAACTGCCAGCCCACATCATTAAATATCCCAAAGTGGGTCGGCGCGATGCGTGTAAAATTCATCGAGCGTAAACGTGTAATACTTTCGCGCCATTTTCCAAAATGCAATTCGGGCGGGGGCATCGGCGCGCGCAGATATGGATATCCCGGGATACGCACTCCTCCCACGTCACCGCTAAAACAAACATCTTCAAATAGATAGGAACAATGATGCTCTGCGTGGCCGGGTGTGTGGACTGGGAGAAAACGCAGATTGCCGATGACGATCTCTTGCGCATCATTCGCGACTGTGAGTTGATTCTGGGCAACGGGCAGGAACTCACCCCAAAGAGTCTGCATCCGATCCCCGTAAATGCGCGTGGCACTCGCGATCAGTTTTTCGGGATTCAATAAATGCGGCGCGCCGAGCGGGTGGACAAATATCTGCGCGCCTTGTTGTGAAAGCCAGCCGGCCGCGCCGGCATGGTCAAGGTGAATATGCGTCAGCAGAACGTGGGTAATGTCACGGGGAGATAAGCCTTCCTGCGCGAGACCAGCAACCAGTGCAGGAAGAGTCGAGCCTGGTCCACTTTCGATTAAGATAGCGGCGTCAGCCTGTCGAATTAAATAAGACGCAATCACCTGCGTCCTATTTTGAAAATTCAAATCTAATGTGACAATACTGGGTTTCGCCATGCGCGCATCTCCCGGGTGGTAAGATCCAATGGAAGTTCTGAAAACGCCTGTGTCAGATCTGCATCACAAATAATGATACAAACAGGCACGCGCCGTTCACGCAAAGCGGTCACCAGTTTATCAGTACCCTGTTGACCGCCAAACGTTTCAGCATTAAGCAATATAACCACCGGGCGCAAGTGGCGCCTTTGCAGGTCATCCACGGCATGCAATAAATCAGGGCGGACTGTCGGCGTAACGAGGATGACACTTGAGCCTTGAGGTAATTGCGAAGCCTGCGCTGCAACAAGCGCAGAAATCGAGAGTATGCCATCGGCTTCTAAAAAAGCCAGCGTTTCGAGAATTTTGGCTTCCTGCCGTTCACTTCTATCGGCGGCGTGTACGGTAAACGCCTGACCCGCGCTTACAAAACCCAGGGCGCGGCGCTGTGCAATAAAATAATGCACAAGTGAAGCCGTGATGCTGATTGAATATTCAAGTGTGGAAGGAGGCATTTGGAATTTTGGGCGGCGTCCAAAAAACATGGTTTCAACCGGCGTTTCTGCGTATTGATGCGCCTTTTCACTGTGTACATCTTTTTGAGAGTCAAGATACAGCCATATTTCAGCCTGCGGGTCCTGCTCAAACTCTTTCACCATCAATTGATTCCGCCGCACGCTCGTAGGCCAGTGGATGCGCTTCATGGCATCGCCATGCACAAATTCGCGCACACCGGCCGCATGTGGAGTGACATCCAGTGATTTTCTTCGAATCACCTGTCCGCCTGGTAGCAGCCCTGGAGGAATTAAAAATGACTGTATCTCAAAAATCACTGGGTAGACAATCAGCGTTTGAGTGGGCGCAATTTCTTTACTCAAACTAAACAACCCAAATGGGTCGCCTGTGGTAATTAGCGTAGGTCCGAGCTTAAAACCCCCGCGGCGGATTAACCAGGTGCGCGCCAGATAAGTCCGCTTTTGATGGCTGGCGATCAAAGTAAATAAACGGGATCCGGCGGCAAAGGGAATCCTGGATTGATTAAGGACTTCTATCCACGGCGCAAGCACACGACTGTTGTTTACTATCTCATAATTTTCCTCGAAGATATCCCCTACATTTGCGCGGTGGACGCGCGCAAATCTAGTGATACGAAGCCCGCCAGCCGCCCAGCGCGTCCAGACCCAGGCTCCAGCGCCCAACAGGATACTAAGATAAAGAAAGCGTGAGTATATGGAGGCGCCGGCGACCATCACCCCGAACACACCGCTGACAAACAAAAGGGCGATAAATATTCGCCCGGCTCTCATTTAGTTATCTTCCGTGTGGGTTCGGATAAAAATTCGCCGCCGGGCACAGGCGTGGCATGGATCACTTCCAGCACGATGCGCTCGGAGCTTAAGTCACGTAAACGCGCAGCCGGGCTGACGATGATACGATGCGCCAACACAGCCGATGCCAAGGCTTGAATATCATCCGGCAAAACATGGTCTCTTCCCATGAGAGCGGCGCGCGCCCGGCCCGCGCGTGCCAGCGAAAGACTTCCACGCGGACTGGCGCCGAGATACACATCCGCGCTCTGGCGTGTTCGGGTGGTTAATTCGACAATGTATTTTTTAATGGCGGGCGAAACATAAATCCGCTTAACATCCTCAATCGCCTGCATGACCTCTTTTACCTTTACGACAGATTTTAGGGTCTCCAACGGATGCCGAATCTGTTGATCGTCCAGGATTCGAATCTCATCTGTCATGGATGGATAACCCAATCGCAGCCGAAGCAGGAAACGGTCCAATTGAGCTTCAGGCAGCGGAAAGGTACCTTCATATTCTATCGGATTCTGGGTAGCCAACACCATGAACGGGTCGGGTAATTTATGTGTCGACCCATCCACGGTTACCTGGTGTTCTTCCATGGCCTCAAGCAGCGCCGCTTGTGTCTTTGGAGTAGCACGATTGATCTCATCGGCCAGGATGATCTGTCCAATAATTGGGCCTGGGCGAAATTCAAATTTATTCTTTTGCTGGTTATAAATGGAAACCCCGGTCACATCGCTTGGAAGCATATCTGGCGTAAACTGGATGCGATTGAAGACACAATCCAACGAACGCGCCAAACTGCGCGCCAGCATGGTTTTTCCCACACCGGGCACATCCTCAATTAACATATGCCCCTGACATAATAAGCCGATAACGATCAATTCGATCGACTCGCGCTTACCCACGATCACTTTTTCAAGATTGACGATGACCCGTTCAGCAAATGCTTTAATGTCTGCCATGACTAAACCTTCCTATCCGTTGGATTAAATGATTCTATCACGCGGTTCGACATGTTAGCAAATCATATTTCATTTATTATACAATTCGATGGATTAATGGAACGCAAACATGATTTCGGAGAACGATCCCCCGCAACAACAAAAAACAGTACTTGCGAAGGTTGCAAAAAAAGTAGGGAGTCGTCCGCGATAAATCGTGTATAATTTTATTTATGCCTCAGTAGCTCAATGGATAGAGCGCCTGACTTCGGAAAGGCAAGTTCAAACACAGCCCTAACGCCTATATATAGCCTTATATTTTGAGTTGACATAAGCGGACTTTCAAGAGTCCGCCGTTCTATTTACGCACGCCCAGCATAAGGCACGTGTAACAGTGACGCCGCTTTGCGCTTCGCGTCTTCAGGTCTTCGGTCATAGCGTGACGTTGTAGTAACGTTCGCATGTCCCGCCATTTTTGACACGGTCGTTATATCCGCGCCCGCGTCAAGCAAGTCACTTACAAACGTTCGGCGCATGTCATGCGGACTAAAAGACTTCACGCCCGCTTCGGTTGCACGCTTTGCCAGCATTGAATAAATTGTCTTCGGCGTCATGTTCTTTTGTGACGCCATGCGCCCCGATTTATTCACAGCCACAAACAACGCGCCCGGATCCTCACCGCGCACAGTCAGCCAGTCAGCCATAGCACGCGCCGCGCCGCCTGTCAGCCAGGCGGTTCGTTCTTTGTTGC
>JANODZ010000337.1:0-3864 GCA_031412935.1 Anaerolineales bacterium | reverse complement strand
GAGAAACCCGAATGGTTTATTGAAACAGGTCAGGGCATGGGCGCTTCACTCACCGTTGCTTCCGAGAAGGATGCATACATTCTCACTGACCGCGCAACTTATCTCGCCAACAAGGATAATCTTCAGCTTGATATTTTGCTCGAAGGCGATAACACTTTATTAAATGTATATCATGTCATCACCGTTAACCCGCAGAAGTGGACTGCGGTGAATTATGATGGTGCAATGGCTTTCGCCAAATTTATCACCGACCCCGCCACCCAAGCCGTCATCGCGGAATTTGGCTTGGATAAATTCGGTCAACCACTTTTCTACCCTGATGCAGATAAGACTGATGCTGATTTAGGCTTATAAAGTACGTAAACACGTAGACAAAGTAGACACGTAAGCAACTTCCCACCTGTTTACGTGTCTACTTATTTACCGGTATACTTTCATCCTCCATGTCTGATATTTTTGAAATTACACTTCTTTCCTTACAAGTTTCAGCAATCGCCACCCTGATTAGTTTGTTAATCGGATTGCCATTTGGCACATGGCTGGCGCTGGGGAATTTTCGCGGGCGTTCATTCCTATTGAGTATTGTTAACACTGGAATGGCTTTGCCGCCCGTAGTGGTGGGTCTCGTTGTCGCGATAACTTTATGGCGCAGCGGTCCGCTTGGAGGGTTACGGCTGATCTACACACCCATGGCCATTATCCTCGCGCAGACCATTATCTCTGCGCCTGTTGTGATGGGATTAACAGCCGCCGCGCTCGCAGCATTAGATCCGCGCCTACAGCAGCAGTTATTGGGGTTGGGTGCATCACATCTTCAAATGATCTGGATGATGTGGCGTGAGGCACGTCTTCCCTTGCTTGCCGCGCTTATGGCAGGCTTTGGTTCGGTCATCTCTGAAGTGGGCGCGTCGATGATGGTGGGTGGGAATATCAGGGGTCAAACACGGGTGCTCACGACTGCAATTGTGCTGGAAACCAGCAAAGGGGAGTTCGAGAAAGCATTGGCACTTTCAGCATTATTGCTCACTCTCACTTACCTCATCAATCTCGCGTTGACCTTGATCCAGCAAAAAGGGCATAAGCGATGAGTGAAATCATTTCCATTCGAGATCTCCTCATCCGACGCAACGGACGCGATGCATTGAGAATCAATTCACTCGATATCAAAAGTGGTGAAACACTTGCCATCGTCGGCCCGAACGGCGCTGGGAAAAGTACACTTCTGCTTGCGCTGGCAGGTCTCGTTACACCTTCTCATGGTCAAATAACCTTTAATGGCAAATCCATCTCGCAGATGAATGATCTTGAATATCGCCGCAAAATATCATTTGTCTTTCAAGATCCGCTTCTATTGGACCTGTCTGTTGAAAATAATATTGCGCTGGGTTTAAAGTTTCGTAGTATAGATAAGGATGAGACACGCTCACGGGTGCATAGGTGGAGCCAAGCCCTGGGCGTAGACTCACTACTCGGACGGCGGGCGAGTCAACTTTCAGGGGGTGAGGCGCAGAGAGTCAGCCTGGCGCGGGCTTTTATCCTCGAACCAGAACTGCTTTTAATGGATGAACCCTTCTCGGCTGTCGATCCTCCAACGCGCGCGCAGCTGCTGAAAGACCTATCCAATTTATTGTCAGGCAATGATCGCACAACGATCTTTGTGACTCATAATCTGAAAGAAGCCGCGCAAGTAGGCGGCCGCATGGCAGTGATCATTGACGGTAAATTGGAACAAGTGGGGAAGCCGAAGCAAATCAAGGAAAAACCAGTCAATAAAAGTGTGAAGGAATTTTTGAAAGTTCTTTGATTGAAATTGTAGGGGCGACCCGCCCATATTGATCAAGTACCTCAACAAACCTGGCGGGTCGCCTCTACTTTTAACGGCATGCACCGCGTTCACACGCGGTGCAGCCAGTAGACCAACTCAGAGGGAGGAGGGAGTTTGGAAGAGCAATTTGTGATCGCTCAATTACACAGGGTCAAGGTCAGGGTTTGTGCCGCATAAGGCGCAGGCTGCTTTTTCAAGCGTGTTGCATTCCAAAGCATTGGAACAGCGCTGCGCGACAATTCGTGGCAGTTGGTCAGGCAGGTTTTCAGCAGGATAAACGACTTCGTTCTCGATCTTAATATCGTGACCGACATGTTCGCAGTATCTGATTTTTTCAACCTGCCAAATCTTTTCTGCCAACCCTGCCTCCTAACTCAACAATCCAAGTTTAAAACAAAAATACCTGTCATGCCAGTGACAGGCGTCATGAACTCTTATGACAAAGCACCTATTGAAGATATGCTGTGTTTTTATTTTTTCGCAAGAATATAGATACTGCCATTATCACTTGCGAGATAAATTTCACCTGACTCATCCTGACCAAAGGATGTAATCGTCACATCTGTATCAAACAACAGCTGATTTTGCCAGGCACCATTTGAATGGAACAAACCCCAAATATAGCCCGTACAATAATCGCCGTAGAAATAAATTCCCTCCCATTCAGGCATGGCGCCGCGATAGACATATCCACCCGTAATGGAGCAGCCACCTTCATTATGACTGTATTCAACCGCAGGCAGAAGCAAAGCGGGCTGCGCTTGGCCGTCATATCCATGATTACCTTCCATGATAGACCAGCCAAAGTTTGCGCCGCCTTGCGAGCCAACAGGAAGGTAATCCACCTCTTCCCATTCACCCTGCCCTACATCGCCGATCCACAAATCACCTGTTGCGCGATCAAAGGAGAAACGCCAGGGGTTACGCAAGCCATACGCCCAGACCTCGTTGCCAAATGGATTATCGGATGGGATGGCGTAGGGATTTCCATTATTCACATCAATCCGTAATATTTTACCGAGCAAGGTTGTTGTATTTTGTCCATTTTTATATGGGTCACCAGCAAGCCCGCCATCGCCAAGACCTGCGTAGAGATATCCATCAGGACCAAAAGCCAATGCTCCACCGTTGTGATTCGGGAAAGGCTGTTCGACCATTAGCAAAATCGTTTCACTACTTGCATCTGCAGAGTTTCCGCTGGCTTGAAAACGTGAGATGCGGGTATTGCCGCGATCGCCTGTATAGTTGACGTAGAAGAATCCGTTTTGTTCGTAATCAGGGTGAAATACCAAACCGAGCAGTCCCATCTCGTTACCGCTATCATCCACGCGGTCTGTGATATTAAGATAAGGCTCGGTAAGAAGTCCTCCATTTTCGTAAACACGGATGACTCCATATTTTTCAATGATGAACAATCGGCCTGTGCTGTCGTTGGCGGGTTGAATATCCACGGGACGGTTGAGCCCGCCGGCGATGAGTTTCCATTCGTAATCTGACGTGTTGGGAAATCCGCTCGCGTTGGTAATGGGGGTCTCTGGCAGCGGCGGCGTGGCGGTATCAGGCGGAGGCTGAGTTGATGTCTCGGCGGCAGGAGCAACTGCCGGCGAAGTGAGAGGCGTGATCGACGGGGAAACCGATTCTGCCAATCCTCGGCAGGCAAGAATTGGCAGAATCAACAATAATAAAAGTCGCTTCATAATTATGAGGGTTTATCGCTTACATCAGTGGCTTCTGCATCGACAACTTCGTCCTGTGGATCAACGTTCATAGTAGCTGCAAGTTGCTTCATATGTTCCTGCACGACAGCAGGCGGACAGAGTTCAGTGAAAATGTACGAGCCAAGCCATAATATTGCGGCATCATCCACTACGCCGATGATGGGAATCATGATCGGGTCTGGTGAAACCAGATAAACAAGCGCGCCAACGGGAATAAGTTTTGCAAAAATATTCACACGCGAATCACCCATAAGACGAAAGATCAGTTTGAATTGATTGATCACATTGCGGACGACGCCGCTTTGCTGAGGCACCATAAGA
>JANODZ010000336.1:0-4201 GCA_031412935.1 Anaerolineales bacterium | reverse complement strand
GCGTTTGGCGATGCGCATTTGTCCGTTTTGCAGGATTATTGTATGAACTGAACCTATCCCCGCTTCAGGGAGAAGTCTTGGCGGTAAAACTCGAAGTGGATACAAACCCGCCCGCAGGTGCCGTGCTCGAAACATCCCTGGTCCGCCGTTATGTGCTTCTCAACCTGCAACATCATGACCGATCATCGCTGCTGGCAGGAAAACTTCATGCGATCTTACAGCGTCCCTTTTTGAAAGGACGTGACCTATACGACCTGACCTGGTACCTAAGCGACAGAAGCTGGCCTCACCCCAATTTGACTCTGCTTAATCACGCCCTGTCTCAAACCGAATGGACTGGTTCCCCTTTGACGATTGAAAACTGGCGTGACGCCATTAATTCGAAGATCGAAAATGTTTCATTCGAGCAGGCCTTGGACGATGTCCGCCCGTTTATTAGCTCACAAGCGGATTTAGACTTGCTGACAAAAGACAATATCTTGCGGCTGTTGAACAAGAAATCATAGTGGAGTATCGACTCCATCCGCCTTTGATGGGGGAGCATACCGGGGAAGTGTTGAGGGAGTTGGGGTATAACGATAAATTATCAATCGGGTAATCCATTTTCATATTTTGATTCTGGTGTCGTTTTCTTGAAACCTATTGTGATTTGGCACGTAAAGAAAGAATTAGATTGAAAGCATTTCAAGCCCAATTCAATAAATCATTAAAGTCATTCAAGAAAAGGAGTTGTAAAAATGAACATAATCAAGAAAGCTAAGGAATTAGAGGATGCAAAAATAAATGTAAAGATCAAACTTTCAGCATTATGGGTGGCGACGATGTTATTGTACATATACGCCGACATACTTTCATTATTTAAGCCGGGTCAGATGGAGAAAATGCTTGAAGGATTCATGGGACCTTTTCCAGCAACAGAAGGTTCGTTGTTGACAGCCTCAATCCTAATGATCATTCCTGCTGTTATGGTTTTCCTTTCCTTCACGTTGAAACCTAAAGCGAATCGCTGGGTAAATATTATCTTTGGTGTGCTATATACCCTCGTCAATATCAGCAATTTGATCGGGGAAACCTGGGTTTACTATTTACTCTTTGGTGTTGTAGAAATTGTGTTTACTTTACTTATTATCAGGTACGCATGGAAGTGGGACTAAGAATAAGGTTTCCCTGAAAATATAATTTTCCTTTCAGATTCTCTGTTCCGTCTGGTATGGATGAACTTATTTGGGGATTGGAAAATCCTTTTATTTTGTATGTAAAAAATACTTGACATTTTGTATGATTTACATTACTATATGTAAGTCAAACATTACTA
This sequence comes from Anaerolineales bacterium, assembly GCA_031412935.1. Classification (GTDB taxonomy): domain Bacteria; phylum Chloroflexota; class Anaerolineae; order Anaerolineales; family Villigracilaceae; genus Villigracilis. The sequence continues at coordinate 2,886 of JANODZ010000336.1, read as the reverse complement.
AATGTAAAAAAATACATACAAAAAGAGGAAATTATGTCATTTCAACAGAAAAATATTGCTGTATCCTTGGTTAACTTCACCCTGATTCTGGGATTCTTTCTATTCTCAGTGATCCAAATGACCCAAAGTGATAGTTTCACTTCGGCAAATATCTTTCGGCTTTGGGGAATTACCATAGGACTCGCAATCGTTGTGACGATCATCGGCACGATCCTCACGCATATTGTTTCTGCCATCATCGAAGCCATCAGAACAGGCAACGACGACCCAAAGATCGAAGACTTCGAAGATGAGCGGGATCAGTTAATTGATCTGAAAGGGACGAGAGTTACTTATACTGTTTCCTCAATCGGTGTTTTTCTTTCAATGCTCACATTCGTCTTTGATCAGCCGCCATTGGTAATGTTCACCCTGCTCATCTTCTTTGGACTCGTTGCGCAAATCGTTAGCGACATTTCAAGACTGGTTATTTATCGAAGAGGGTTCTAAGATGAGCAAACCCCATATCAGCAACAACATCCGCAAGTTGCGCTTCCTCAATGAGGAGCTGACCCAACAACAATTGGCTGAAAAAGTAGGTGTTACACGGCAAACCATCATCGCCATGGAGCAGGGGAAATACTCCCCCTCTTTGGAATTATCTTTTCGCATCGCACTCGTATTTGGCGTGCCGCTGGAAGAAGTGTTCTCATACGAAGCCGAAGCTGAGAAAACAAACGAAGCATAAAGTATTCAGTAGAAATGTTCATGAAAGCGATTGTTGTTACAAAATATGGCCCACCCGAAGTTCTTGAATTGAGACAGGTTGATAAACCTGCTCCCAAAGACAACGAGGTTTTGATCAGAATTCACGCCACAGCGGTGGTCGCAACCGACCCCCAGTTTCGAAAAGGCGACCCATTTATTACGAGGTTTTTCACTGGGCTCACGAAACCTAAGCATGCGATTCCGGGTGACGTACTCGCCGGGGAAATTGAGACTGTTGGCAAAGCTGTGACTTTATATAAACCAGCTGACCAGGTTTTTGCGGCTTGCGCCATGACTCAGGGCGGTCAGGCTGAGTACATCTGTCTCCCGGAAAATGGACCGCTGGCAATCAAGCCGGCCAACATGAGCTACGAGCAGGCAACTGGAGTCCCTGACGGCGGATTGGGTGCATTGAATTTCCTGCGTGATGCGGCAAAGATCCAGAGCAGACAAACCATCCTCATCAACGGCGCTTCCGGCTCAGTCGGCACATACGCGGTTCAACTCGCTGTACATTTTGGGACTCAAGTAACCGCTGTCTGCAGTACTAGCAATGTCACGTTGGTGAAATCACTGGGCGCTCATAAGGTTATTGATTACACAAAAGAGGATTTTACCCAGAACGGTCAGACCTATGACATTATTTTCGATGCGGTTGGCAAGAGTTCGTTTTCGCGTTGTAAAAACTCGCTCACTCAAAAAGGAGTCTATGTCACCAGTGTCCCCGCGCCGGATTTCCTGCTTGGCATGTTATTGACTTCAAAAAGCAAAGGCAAAAAAGCAGCCTTTGTGGCTCCGGGTTTGCGTTCGTCCAGTGACAAGGCCAAAGACCTTAACTTTCTCAAAGAACTGATTGAGGCTGGAAAGATTCGATCAGTGATTGATCGACGTTATCCCCTGGAGGAGATTGTCGAGGCGCATAGATACGTGGAAGCGGGTCACAAAAAGGGAAATGTAGTCATTACCTTCGCACAATAGCATTATGCCAATTTATTCATACCAAACAATTATCGGAGAGAGAAATGAATTCAGATATGAACATAGTTGCCGACAACGAACTTGGCTCCCCCAAGATTCTTCAGGCGAAAAAGACAAAACAAGCGAAGCCTGAATGGCTCATCCCCATCGGATTGATCCTGCTCAGCCTCGTTCCAGTACTTGCTGGAGCCGCCCGCATCGCCCAATTAAGTGGTGGTGCTGAGATCACCCCAGACAACGCCCGATTCTTTATATCTCCCATCCCAGTGGTGGCACATATCATCAGCGTTACCCTTTATGCTTTGCTTGGGGCGATTCAGTTCGTCCCCAGTCTCCGCAGCCGAAAGGTTGGCTGGCACCGTAATGCTGGGCGACTCCTGGTTCCCAGTGGATTGGTCGCCGCACTGTCAGGTCTTTGGATGACCCAGTTCTATCCCTGGCCCGAATACGATGGGATATGGCTTTATGGCTTACGGCTCATATTCGGATCGGCGATGTTCCTGTCACTGGTTATGGGATATAGTGCCGCCCGACAAAAAGACTTCAAAGGACACTCGCACTGGATGATCCGTGCCTATGCCATCGGTCTCGGCGCAGGCACGCAGGTTTTTACACATATGCCTGCGCTCCTATTCCCATCCATTATGGGAGAACTGGCGAGAACACTCATGATGGGTGCAGGTTGGGTGATCAATCTTGCTGTGGCTGAATGGGTTATCCGCAAATCGTTGGCTCGCAGGACATCCCCTAATCGTTGATCACTATAAGGTAGGAGAATATTCATGAAAGCAATTGTTTATCGAAAATATGGTTCGCCTGATGTGCTCAAGCAGGAAACTGTCGAAAAGCCATCACCAAAAGACAATGAGGTCTTGATCAAGGTTCATGCATCATCCATCAACTATGCCGACTGGGTAGCCCTGACGGGGAAGCCTTTCCTTGGACGCTTGATGATTGGAGGGATTCAAAAGCCGAAGCATACGATCCTTGGATATGATGTTGCAGGCAAGGTCGAGGCAGTGGGCTAAGATGTAAAGCAGTTTCAACCTGGCGATGATGTCTTCGGTGATATATCTGCACAGGGCGGGGGCGGTTTGGCGGAGTATGTCGCTGTGCCTGAGGAGATGCTGGTTGCAACGACGCCACCGGCCTCGTCGGCGT
>JANODZ010000335.1:0-10600 GCA_031412935.1 Anaerolineales bacterium | reverse complement strand
ATGATGACGATGCAAATGACACCGAATCCAAAGCCTACTGTTTCCGCACGGTCCAGAAGACGCGCTTTGATCATTTCAAGATCTGGGTAACATTCAATACGGACGCACAAATCGCCGCACGGGGTAGCGTCCCGCCGCTGGGTTGTAAAGGAGAAGTCCCTTGCGCATGAGATGGATTATACCTTTAGACATACGAGTTCTTTAAGAACTCATGGGTCTTGAGATATAATCTTGCCCAATGACCGACGAAACTCTTCTCAACGATCGTTATCAATTGCTTGAAAAACTCGGCTCTGGGGGCATGGCGGATGTTTTTCGTGCGCGTGATCTTATGTTGGATCGCATCGTCGCGATAAAGGTATTACGAAAAGACTATTCGGCCAACCCTGATTTTCAAAATTACTTCCGTTCGGAAGCGCGTTCTGCCGCGAACCTTTCGCATCCAAACATTGTCACCGTGCATGATTTTGGATTTGCGGATAATTTGCTCTACATTGTTATGGAATTTATACCCGGCAAGGATTTAAAACAGCTGATACGTGAACGTGGACGTTTTAGTGTGGACGCAGGAATCCCGCTTATTACGCAAGCCTGCGCCGGGCTGGGATATGCTCATCGCGCCGGCCTCGTCCACTGTGACGTCAAGCCGCATAATTTGCTCGTCGCGCCGGATGGCCGCCTCAAAGTGACAGATTTCGGCATAGCACGTGCCCTCGCTACCATGACGCCGGGCGAACGGACAGATGTCGTTTGGGGCTCGCCGCTTTACTTTGCACCCGAACAGGCACAGGGTGAATCACCTTCGCCTGCATCCGATGTCTATTCCCTCGGAGTGGTAATGTATGAGCTGCTTTGCGGCACGCCGCCATTCACTGCATCCACATCAGATGAATTGGCGCGTATGCATATCTCTGCGCGCCCAATTCCAATCCGCGAATACATTCCAGATATTCCAACAGCGTTGGAAGAGATCATCATGAAGGTTCTGTCTAAAGAACCATCCATGCGCTATCGTACTGCCGATCAATTGGGACGTGTATTGCTAAAATTTGGAACTCTCAGCGATGCCCCTCCACCCGCGCCTGTTAAAATTACAACCCAAATTGCAGATAGACCCATTCCTGCCCGACAAGAATCCGCGCCTGTATATTATTCCGAACCTGAGATAATGCCTCAGGCTTCGCAACCCCTGGATTCTGAATCCGTATCCGCCTTCGAAGAAATTGACTGGGCCACAGTAGGGCTGAGCCTGTTTATGGTGCTGGCAGTGGGCGGCCTGATCCCATTTTGGATTATGGTTTATTTTGCATACGACTCCCCGATTCGTTAAATGAACAAATTCCTTCTCGCTCCCTCCATCATCGCTTCAGAATTCACGCATCTGGCGGATGAGATCGGCGCATGTGAATCCGCTGGCGCAGATTGGCTGCATGTGGATGTGATGGATGGTCATTTTGTGCCGACCATAAGTGTTGGTCCGCTATTTGTTGAAGCATGCAAGCGCGTTACCAAACTTCCACTTGATGTGCATTTGATGATCTCCAATCCTGATATATATTTGGAAGCGTTTGCTAAAGCCGGCGCGAACAATATCACTGTTCATGTAGAGACTTGTCCCAACTTATTGCAAACCATTAAGGAAATAAAGTCACTGGGTTGCACCGCAGGCATCACATTAAATCCTCTGACCCCCGCCTCTGCATTGGATGAGGTGTTACCCTTGGCAGATCTTGTATTGGTAATGAGTGTCAATCCCGGATATTCTGGTCAGGCTTTTATGCCTGAAATGATTGGAAAAGTGGAAGAGATCCGCAATAAGTTAAACGCGCTTCGCTCAACTGCTCATCTTGAAGTTGATGGAGGCATTTCCCTGGATACATTGCCTCTTATGCGAAAAGCTGGTGCAAACGCTTTTGTGGCAGGCAATGCTGCTTTTAAACATCCGCACGGAACGAGAGTGGGTGTAACGGAATTAAAAGAAATTATGCTCGCCTAGGGCGGAGCATGTCCGCCCCGGGTATTAAAACAAAAATCACGGCGCGAGCCGTGACCTTTGATGCGAAGGCAGAAAACAGACCTTAAGCCTTGGATTTTCCGAGTGTTTTAATGCACTTGGTGCAGAGGGTCTTCTTGACCAGGCGACCCTTCTCCATTACAGAAACCTTTTGCAAATTCGGTTTGAATGTGCGATTGGTTGCACGTTGCGAGAATGAACGGCTGTGGCCGAAGGTGGTTGCTTTACCGCAGGTGTTACATTTAGCCATGTTAGATATCCTTTCAATTCGATGATTCCGACCAGTACGCCTTTTTCAAAGGCACGAGATTTTACCATATAACCCAACCATCTTCAAGATAAGATGTTAAAATAAGACATTGAACGGATGGCGGACTTTAGTCCGCGTTTTACTGAAAGAGCGGACTAAAGTCCGCTATCCGAGTAAGAAATAAAGAGGAAACCATGGGCGAAGAAACTACAACTCTGGGCGGGATTCACATCTCACCAACTGCGGTGGCGACGATTGCTTATCATGCCGTTTTGCAGTCATATGGCGTGGTGGGGCTGGCCCCAAAAAATCTGGCGGATGGAATTGTATCCACCATCACACGCGAGCCATTGCGCGGAATCACCGTTCGCTACAAGGGTGAAGATATTGACATTGACATCAATATTATTATTGAATATGGTACGCGCATCGCCGCGGTGGCTGAGAGTGTCGCGAGCGCAGTCCGCTTCCATGTAGAAAAGGCGCTTGGGTTACACGTCAATTCTGTCAATGTGCATGTGGCGGGATTGCGAATCAGTGATTCGGATTAGGAGAATAACTTCTCATGAGTGACCCAGAGCGGACTGCACGTGTTAAAAAATTTCGAAGACTGCCAATTGACGGTCAATCACTAAAGCGCCTGATCGAGGCAGGGTTGATCTGGCTTCGGACCAATCAGGAGATTGTTAACTCGTTAAATGTTTTCCCTGTTCCAGATGGAGATACAGGCACGAACATGACGCTTACGATGCAAGCCGCGTGGAATGAAGTGAAGGATTCTGGTGTTCGCAATCTTGGGGAGATGGCCGCCCTGATCTCCAAAGGCGCGTTGATGGGCGCTCGTGGAAACTCAGGTGTAATCACGAGTCAAATTTTGCGCGGGTTCTCGCGCAGTGTAAATGACAAAGCCACGTTGGATGTTGAGACATTGGTCAAAGCATTTGGCGAGGCGCGGGATACTGCTTATAAGGGAGTCGTCCGCCCCGTCGAGGGGACGATCTTAACCGTCATTAAAGAAGTTGCCATCGCGACAGAAGCAGCTTTAGGACCCGTGAAAGATCCGATAGAGATGCTTGAAGTGGCAGTCAAGGCCGCGGATGAGGCGGTCAAAAAAACGCCTGACCTGCTTCCTGTCCTCAAACAGGCGGGTGTGGTTGATTCGGGCGGCAAGGGTCTTTTTTTTATTTTGGAAGGGATGTTGCGGCATGTGTATGGCGATTCTTTGGAAACGCCGACGATGAGTTTACAGCCAATGTCTGCGATGAATTTACAGGGTGCGCTCGAAGAAGTGGAAGAGGGACAGGATTACGAGATCGTTGTGGATTTTGTGCCGCTGGGTGAGTTGGACCTGGGTTCGTTTTATGGGCGGCTGGAAGAAATGGGCACTTCAATTCAAGTGGGCGAAGGCGAGGGCATGTATCGTATGCACATCCATGTGCCGACAGAAAAAAGATATGAGCCGATCGATTACATCATGGGCATTGGCACGGTCACAAAGGTTGCGATTGAAAACCTGCTCGCGCAAATGGAGGAAATTCAAAAGTCGGCGCAGATCAAATTTGCGACAGTGGAGCCCGGCAATATAGCTGTGGTGGTGGTTTCGCCGGGCCAGGGCTTGAGTAAAATCTTTGCAAGCCTGGGGGTTGCCGCTGTGGTGGCTGGCGGACAAAGCATGAATCCATCGACACAGGATATTTTGAATTCGTTTGAAAATTTACCAACCGATAAAGTAATTATTTTACCGAACAATAAAAATATTATCCTCGCTGCGAATCAAGCAAAAGAAGTAACGGTAAAAAAGGTGTTTGTCGTGCCGACGCGAACTGTTCCGCAGGGGTTGACTGCCATGCTCGCGCTCCTCCCAGACGGAGATTTGGAGGCCGTTGCCGAGAAGATGATAAAAGCCATGAGCGCCGTGAAAACTGGGGAGATTACCATCGCAACGCGCACCGTTGAAATTGACGGTGTTAGTGTAAAAGATGGGCAGGTGATCGCGCTGCTGGATGGTAAGCTGGCGCTGGCGGCTGAATCTGTGGAGCAGGGCGTTATGGATTTGCTTGAAAAGGCGGACGCGGGTGGGTATGAACTGATCACACTTTTCTATGGCGCTGGCATGGCTCATGCAGAAGCCAATCGTATCAAAGATGTGATTCGTGGGAAATATTCAAACCTTGAGATCGAAGTGCAGGAAGGCGGGCAGCCGCACTATCAATTCATTATATCGATTGAGTAAAGACAAGGACGCAAAGGATACAAAGGACCCAAAGGATTCCTTCGCGCCCATTGTCAATTCTTGTGGAAAATTAAATTATGAAACTCGGCATCGTCACAGACTCCACCTCAGACCTCCCCGCAACCCTGGTTGAAGAACATAATATTCAAGTTGTGCCCACCATTCTTATACTGGACGGAAAAGAATATTTAGATGGGATAGGCATTACACGCGAAGATTTTTATACCCGCCTGCCCTCCCTTCACTCCCCGCCGACGACTGCTGCGCCTTCGATAAGAGATTTCACAACGCCGTATGAGACTCTCTTCTCACAAGGTTGTGACCATATTATTTCCATCCATGCCGCCTCGCAATTGACAACCATCATAAACGTGGCGTATCAGGCTGCGCAGGAATTTCCAGGTAAAGTCACCTGCGTAGACAGCGGCTCGCTTTCGCTTGGACTCGGCTTTCAAGTGCTCGCCGCCGCGGAAGCAGCAGGCACAGCCCACGTTGGAGAGTTAGGTTTGAAATCTGCATTGGATGCAATTGAATCCACACGCAAACGGCTTCAACTCTCTGCCGTGTTGGATACGATGGAATATCTCAAGCGCAGTGGACGTGTTCCAGGCGCGGTCGCAGCTCTCGGCGGATTATTATCCATCAAGCCGATGATCGCATTGGTGGATGGGGAAGTCAAGGCGATTGGTGCAGTTCGTACTACGAAACAAGCCGACGAACGCATCTTGAAAATTCTGCTCGAAATGGGAGAACTTCAACGGCTTGCCATCTTACATACCAACACTGAGCCGCGAGCGCGAAACCTGCTTAACGAAATGATGTCACAAGCGGCTCAGTCTGTGCCGACGGATATTCTGTTTGTAAATGTCACGGCGGTGATCGGCGCGCACCTCGGCCCGAACGGTCTGGGGTTTGCGGCGGTGAGGAAAACGCCTTCTTGACGAAATTCAATACATATCGGATAATATACATAATCTGTATATTATCCGATATAAAATGAAAGCCGACCTTTTACGCCTTTTTGAGACAATCCCCTATTTCACCATTGAAGGATTCAGGCAGTCCACAAGCATGGACTCGCCCGAACAGACGCGTATATTGTTGCACCGCTGGGCGAAGGCTGGCAACATTTTGTCGCTCAAAAAAGGGATGTACATGACAAGCCGTTTTTATGAGTTGCATGTCAGGGATGAGCTGTTTTCAGAAGCGGTCAGTGCCATCATTTTTTCGCAGTCCTATCTCTCACTTGAATTTGTTTTACAAAAACACAATATTCTTACCGAAGTGACGTATCCCATTACTTGTATTACGCCCAAAAACACTCGCAAGGTTGTAAATCAGATCGGCGCATTTTGGTATCGAAATATCCGTCCCGATTTATATTATGGATTCACGGCGCGTGAATACAATGGAATCCGTTTTTTTACCGCCAGTCTTGCAAAAGCGTTATTTGATTATCTTTACCTACGTCCCATCCCTGGGGCATATCGAAGCGAAAAAACAGACCTTGCCGAAGAATTACGGTTGGATCTTGGTGAAATTGCAAAGAATGAACAGAATGAGTTCACGCATTATGTTGAGAAAAGCGAGTCTCGCAAGATGGTGGAAATTTTGAATAATTTTCGGAGAACAATATGGAAACCTTGACCCATGCATTGCGAGCCATTCTTGCTTCAAAAAATCCACTGCTTTCTGTTGAAACAAAAAAGGTTCTTTTGAAGGAAAGTTTGCAAAGCTACACATTGGATTTTCTTTACAACCATCCTATATATCGCAAGTTGAATTTTTATGGCGGCACATGCCTGCATGTGGTCTATGGACTTGACCGCCTCTCAGAAGACTTGGATTTGGATAACCACGCAGAGATCAACCTCGAATCATTGAAAGATGATCTGAGCGTTTTATTCGCCAACACATTTGGATACAAGGATGTATCTGTAAAAACGCAGCAAGGTAAAAATGGTATTTATCGAGGGACATTGAAATTTCCCATATTGAACGCATTGGGATTATCTTCATACGTAAATGAAGCATTGCATCTTAAAGTTGAAATCAGTCATCACAGGCAGGTTGCGCTGATACAGAATACGCCTGTTTTTTATTATGGACGTAGTTTTGTTCCTTCGCATTTTTCATTAGAAACCATGATGGCGGGAAAAATGATCGCCTGTATTGAGCGCAATTTTCAACGCGGCAAAGAAGGCGCATTCATTAAAGGTCGCGATTTTTACGACCTGCTCTGGTTTATGCAAAAAGGAATTCGACCACTAGTTGAGAAACTGGAAAAAGACGGTAAAAGAGCATACACTACACAATCTGCATTTCAAGAATTGGTTGAGAAAATTTCTTCAATAAAGATCGCTGACCTTGCGATAGACCTGTTGCCCATGTTTGAATCGCAGCACTATGTCAACACCTGGCTGGATTCCTTTCACCAAAACTTTGAAAGATATGCGCGGAACTATATAAATTTGCAATAGTTACAATGCGCCATGTCACGGCGGTCATCGGCGCGCATTTAGGTCCAAATGGGCTTGGGTTTGCGGCGGTGAGGAAGTAAGACATCCCCCATGATAAAATTGGACATTATGCAACCGTCCCTGGAAAAACTTAGAAAATTCTTCCGTCTCGAACATGAAAATAAATACGCAAATACCGCCATCATCGGCGGACTGGCTAAGATGCTTGATTTTTGGGAAGGCGAAGCCCGCGTTGATGGAATTGCCGAAGAGGTAAATCAAGCTGTTGTAGCGCGCCTGCGCTCCTATGAGAAACTCAGCCCGGAAGGACGGGCCGAGTCGCTAAAAGGTTTGTGGAAGCGTATTGGCGAAACCTATCCCGAGGCCGCGCAAAAACAAAAGACACAGGTAGAGTCCGCAATCGGAGATCAGTCGTCCCCTGCGTCAGAACCCATGCAAGAATCGACTCCAAGCGAAGAATCGCATTTGCTTCCTTCCCAACGTTCAGGGAATCAACCGCCAAAACCGATCCAACAAAAACCGCGTCAAACTTCCGCGCCGCAGCAGCCGCGTTCTGAACTTGTGCCTGGAGCAAAAACCAGCCAAACTCCCGCCGCGTTTAATGCCAGCTTAACTATCCTGCAAGGCGTGGGTCCCAAACATGCAGAATCGCTTGTCAACCTCGGCATGCAAAACCTTGGCGACATGTTGTATTACTTCCCGCGTCGCTATGAAGATTACAGCCAGCTCAAACCGATCAAAGACCTTTTTTATGGAAATGTTGTCACCGTTCTCGGCACAATTCAAAGCGTGCATACCCGTCCTATTCGCGGCGGCAAGTCATCCATTATAGAAGTGGTCATCAGCGACGGAACGGGCTCGCTGCGGATTTCATATTTCAATCAACCCTGGCTTGCAAATCGATTCAAACAAAATGACTCCATCTCGGTTTCCGGCAAGATCGATCAGTATCTTGGCCGCCTTGTGATGAACAGCCCGGATTGGGAACCTGTTGAAGTTGAAAATTTACATACTGCCCGCATCGTTCCCATTTATGCGCTGACCGAAAAGATCACCCAAAAATGGCTGCGCGGAATTATGAATCAAGTGCTGACGTATTGGGCTCCCGCAGTTGTGGATGCGCTTCCCGAAAAAATTAAACTCGCGGCCAGGCTTGTGTCGCTGAGCGAAGCCCTGATGCAAATTCATTTCCCCGTTTCACAGGATCGACTCAAAGCCGCGCGTGAACGGCTTGGATTCGACGAAATTTTTTATTTACAAATGGGAGTGCTGCGCCAGAAACGGGATTGGAAATCTGTGGAAGCCCGCCGCTTCTCTGTCTCGACCGAGTGGCTGGGTGCGCGTTTAACCAGTTTGCCCTTCGCTTTGACATCTGCCCAGCAAAAAACCCTCGAAGAGATTCGCGTAGATTTAGACTCAGGCAAACCGATGAACAGACTCATTCAAGGGGATGTCGGATCAGGCAAAACCGTCGTAGCGGCTTTAGCCGCCGCGATCGCCGCCCAGGCCGGCGCACAGGCTGCGATCATGGCGCCGACATCCATTCTTGCGGATCAACACCATCGCAGTTTCACGAATCTGCTCGCAGGCGATGGCGGTGCGCTTCAACAGAGTGAGATCCGCTTGTTGGTGGGGAGCACGCCCGAGGCGGAGAAAGAAGCGATCCGTCAAGGCTTGATGGAGGGTTCGGTAAAAATAGTCATCGGCACGCACGCGGTGATTGAGGCACCCGTCCAGTTTAAAGATCTGCAATTTATTGTGATCGATGAGCAGCATCGTTTTGGTGTGGAGCAGCGCAAGGAATTGCGCAGTAAAGGTACGAACCCGCATTTGCTGGTCATGACCGCTACGCCCATCCCGCGCTCGCTCGCGTTGACAGTCTTCGGCGATCTCGATATTTCGATCATCGATGAAATGCCGCTTGGGCGAATACCCATTGATACGCATGTGCTTCGTCCGCAGGAACGCGAGCGCGCGTTCACGATGATCCGCGGACAGATCAAGGATGGCAGGCAGGCGTTCATTGTTTATCCGCTGATCGATGAAAGCGAAACGATCGAAGCCCGCGCCGCTGTGGATGATTTTGAAACGCTGTCCAAGGAAGTTTTCCCCGATCTAAAACTAGGGCTTTTGCACGGGCGCATGAAGCCCGGCGAAAAAGATGATGTGATGATGAAATTCCGCGATAGGCAATTTGATATTCTGGTCTCAACCACCGTTGTTGAAGTAGGCGTGGATGTGCCGAACTCCACGGTGATGTTGATCGAAGGCGCGGATAGATTCGGTCTCGCGCAGCTGCATCAACTGCGCGGGCGTGTCGGTCGCGGCGCGGATCAATCTTATTGTCTGCTGATTCCCACGCATGAAGATGCGGCTGAAAACGAACGCCTGCAAGCGATGTCAAAAACAAACAGCGGCTTCGAATTGGCTGACCTCGACCTAAAGACTCGCGGCCCCGGCGAATTTTTAGGCACACGTCAGGCAGGTTTTGCATCCACGTTAAAGATGGCGAGCATTACCGATGTGGTCTTGATCGAAAAGGCGCGCGCACAGGCGCAGGCCTTATTTGAACGCGACCCCTATCTTGAACAAGCTGAACATGCCTTGCTGGCCGAAGCATTTGAAAGATTCTGGGGCACAGGAAAAGGCGATGTATCTTAAACACAAAGGACACGAAGTACCCAAAGTTTTTAAGGCATCCAACCTTAGTGACCTTTGTGCCCTTCGTGGTTAAAGGTTTGGAAAATCATGGTTAGAGCGATATTCCCAGGTACATTCGACCCGATCCATCTCGGTCACATTGACATTGCATCGCGTGCGGCGCGTCTCTTTGATGAAGTGGTGATGGCTGTCTATGACAAGCCGCTTAAAAGCCTGCTGTTTTCACCCGAAGAACGCATCTCGCTTGTGCAGGAAGCCTTTAAGGGAAACCCCAAGATCAAAGTCACAGGCTATAGCGGCCTGACGGTTGATTTTGCCCACCAGGTGGATGCGCAAGTGGTTGTGCGCGGCTTGCGCGTCTTCTCTGATTTTGAATTTGAATTTCGGATGGCGTTGGCAAATCAGCGCCTTGCAAAAGATATAGAGACAGTGGCTCTGATCACCGCTGAACAGCATACATTTTTATCCTCCAGCACGGTGCGCGAAATTGCCACATTGAACGGCGATGTCTCAAGTATGGTGCCTGCTTTTGTGGAAAAAGCCCTAAAGGCAAAGGTACTAAATATGGGAGAGCACTCGCCCCCCAACGCACTTCGGGATTAATTTGTGCTAGAATTGCCTTATCTTTGGTTTCGCAGGCAGTATAAATGCAATACAATTTTGATTGGGATCCTGTCAAAGCAAAACAAAATCTTCAAAAACATGGTGTAAGTTTTGAACGCGCAGCGAAAGTGTTTCTTGACCCATTTGCCATCTCAATTTATGACGAAGATCATAGCGATAATGAAGACCGCTGGATTACAATAGGCACAGAAGCAAGTGAAGTATTGCTTATAGTCGTTCATACATTTAGAGGTATTGACTTAAAAACAGTAATAGTTCGGATTATTTCTGCAAGGAAGGCAGATCATGAAGAAGCGCAGCAATATCACGAAAGACGCTGAGGATATGAAAAAACAATA
>JANODZ010000334.1:0-7679 GCA_031412935.1 Anaerolineales bacterium | reverse complement strand
CAAAGCGGAAGGCTCAAGCTCATGCACCTCGGCCTTTTCATACACATTCACAGGGATGCCATGTCTTTGTAAAAATTCGCCTTCATGTTTTCCTTCATCGAAGGCTTTTTCGGTTTTATATAATATAAGAAAACCTTTTTCTTGATAAGCGCACTCAAACTTTTCATCAGCGATCAACTGCCCGAAATTTTTTGCGCTCAATTGACCGAGGCTGTTCAATGGCGGAATCGCGCGCTGGACATTGGCTTGACTGCATGCCATCGCGAATTGTAATAACCACGAAATATAATTCGGGTCGAAGCTGACCTTCATCCCAAACGGACTGTGCGCAGGATCAAGCATCCATTTGAAGGCTGAGCGAACCATACCCGGCGCGGCCAGCGGAACGATATGACTGGGTACAATATGGCCCGCATTGCCTGAGCCACTGCCCTTACCGATTTCTTTGGCATCGAGGAGGGTCACATTGCGCCCGGATTTCTGGAGATAATAAGCGCAGCTTAAACCCACAGGTCCGCCGCCAATGATGAGGACATCGTGCTGTTGCGTGTCTGTTTTTGATGTCATTGGTATACTCCATGTGCCCTGGCCGCACTCTCACTAAGGCAAAACCTGTCAAAATCACATTTCAGAATTTCAAGTCTGGCGCGGGCAACTAGGAATAATACCAATTAAATATTTTGTTATACAATGCCAGTAAAATCTTCTTAATAATTCCAAATTCCAAAATACGCCTGCCAAACGAAACGGATTTTTTATTATCACCGCCTTTTAATTCTCCGCGCAAATATCCCAGCGTATTAGACATATTCATCGCCAGCGGATCGGAGACCATCAGCCGCAACAAACCTGCATCATTCATGCGCTTATCCAACTGGCGCACCTGGCCCATGGGTTTGTCCATTTCAAAGGGCAGGAACTGCTGCAGTGTGGATTTGTACGCGCTGAACTGCCAGTGTGATGCGCCAGCGATCGCGGTTACGTCTTTATATTGAATACGCCAATCCTTTGTCTCTGCGTAGACCTTGCGGTTCTCTTCCTCTGTTTGACCAAGCGATAAATTGAATTCAAGAAAAGTATGCCAGTCAATAAATTGTCCCTCTTCGAGCTTCGCACGCTCCGCGTCACGCGCCCATTTGAGCGTTGATTCATAAAACTCGGGCGGCGTGCGGAACGGGCGCGCGGTCACCATGCCTACATTCGGAAAGGTTTCAAGAATCTCAACAGAACGCGAAAGCCATTTCGGAGAAAATAAAACATCGGCGTCGGTATAGGCAATGATCTCGCCCGGCGCACCTGCCAGCATCATGTTCCATGCGCCGCCCTTGCCCATATTCTTTTCAGAGAGAATCAAATATTGAATCCGCCCTTCTTCTTTTTCTTTCACAAGAAAATCACGCACTTCTTCACACGAGCCATTGTCAAAGACCATCAAGTCAAATGGCAAACCAGCGTCCTTTCTCATGGACTGCATGCTAACTTTTAATACATCCAATGTCTCGCTATAAAACCCGCTTAAAAAGGGAATGTAATTGAGCAACGCAACTGTGATCCGCTCGGGGCGGGCGACGTCTTTGACAAACTTGGCGGGGTTTTGACCTTTTCTCATTGGGGTATCAGGTTCCAGGTATCAGGTATCAGGTTTGGGAATCGGGATTCGTTATTTGAAAGTTGAGGGTGATTTCCAATTTACGGTTTCCGATTCCCGAATATCTTTTGAAATCTTTTCTTCCATCTCTTCGGGCGGACAATATTTTCGATCA
The DNA here is from genome assembly GCA_031412935.1 of Anaerolineales bacterium. Classification (GTDB taxonomy): domain Bacteria; phylum Chloroflexota; class Anaerolineae; order Anaerolineales; family Villigracilaceae; genus Villigracilis. The sequence continues at coordinate 5,916 of JANODZ010000334.1, read as the reverse complement.
TATTTTCAGGGAGGAAAAAAAATATCCTTCGCAGCACCAACTCAACGGTTCGTATGAAACGAAGATAAGACATTTGCGGGCGCGCAAGTTTACCATCTACGAGGCGATATGTTGAATCTAATATTGTGTAGCGGATATTTGCCTGCCCGCCTGCAAGCCGGATATTTTCATTCGTGTCGGGATGTTCGTAGTGCGACTTGCCCTCAGGCAGGTGACTGTAATCATGGTTCTGATGCACGATCATGACCGACGGCGTGCAATCGATCACAGGCCATTTTTGCCGGCGGGCTTTGTAGATCATCCAATTGTCCCAGCCTGCGCGGCCGATGATTAAATCGGGAATATCTTGATAACAGGATTTTGGGAAAAGGAAAAAGTCGCTTCCAGCGGGACGGTGAAGCTGATTCTGTTTGCTGACAGATTCCCTAAGCTGAGTCTCCCATCCTTCAGCAAAGTCAATTGGTGCTGCAATGTCATAATCCCAACGCTGGCTGAGGAGAACAAATTCATCACGCTGCAAACGCGACCTGCGCGCCGCTTCGACAAAATCATGCATGAGGATCATGTCCGCGTTGACGATGCAGAGCAGATCGCTCTGGCTGCGCTGACTTGCCTCGCGCGCCAACTGAAACATGGACGAGATCAGCGGCGTGCCGGATTCGTTGCAGGTCACTTGAGAAATGTGGTTTACACCAAGTTCACGCGCAGCTTCGGCCAGACCTGCTTCTTCGCCAAGTAAAATAACTTCGACATCAGGAAGCAGTGTCCATGACCGGATTGCATTGCGCTGAATCATCGCAATGTGCGGATTAGTAAAAGGTTTTGGCGCCGAGAAGAGAGTAATCAGAGGCATGAAATTCGTTTGCAAGTTGACGGGTTAAAACGTTTGAACGTTCAAACCTTCTACCGTTTTAACGCTCTGTCATCAACATCCTTGAGTGTCTTGTGTTTTATACCTGAGTTTATCTGCATTAGTTCAGGTTTGTCATGAACCAGATCCAAAACTTCCTTCCACGTAAAATCATCACGTCCATTAAAGTGACTGTAGACCTGGCGCATGAATTCGAGATCTTCAAGGGTATCCACGGTCCAACGGTAATCGCCAAAATCAGTGACGTGATTTAGCAAAGCGACTCGAAACCCACGAGAAGAAGTCCCTTCTGAAAGCTGACGGCTGATCGTTGAAAGCTTCACCCCCTCATAAAAATACGGCATAACGTGCTCACGGTGTTGGGTTTCCTGCGCTTCTTTCCATGCCTTCTTTAATACTTTGAATGTACAGGCTTCGACATCCAGGCCAATGGGATAGGTACGAGTCCACGGAGGCGGGAGTCGATTCGCTGCAAAATCTACTGCTGACTGATCACTGCTTACTGCTCTTACCACGTTATCAATTAGCGCAGGATCAATGACAGGACAATCCGCGGTGATACGGACGACCACATCCGCCTTTGCTTGCAACGCAGTCAGATAATAACGATCAAGCACATCAAATTGACTGCCGCGTGTGAAGGGAATGCCGCTAAAATCGCAGTACTCAGCTACGGGGTCGTCTGAGGTGTCTGTTGTCGTAGCGAAAATAACTTCGTCCAGAGTCTGCGCTCGCGAAGTACGAGTGTAAACACGCGTCAACATCGGTTGACCCGCAATGTCTGCGAGGATCTTCCCAGGCAAACGGGATGAGGACATGCGTCCTTGAATGATGGCTACAACTTTTGGTTTCATAAGGTTGGTCAAATTGGTAATTTGATCTACGCAGTCTCTGCCTCAGAAGGAATCGGCAAAGGTGTGACAAAACCTTTCGCGCGGAATTTTTCGATATAGTCGCGCACCATCCAGTAATCGAGTCCCACTTGTTCAGCGATCTCAAAAACGGAAAGCCCGCCTTCAAATCTCATCATGATCTTTTCAATCGCGCGATTGAGCGCCCAGTTCTCACGCCAGTCCACCCACAGACCGTTGCCGCTCAGAAAAACAGGTCCGCGGAAGGTGCGTTTGGGAATGTAATTGGTGGCATACATGCGAATGACCTGTTCCGCAGTTTCGGCGGCGCCGACAAGCATATCATCGTGGATAATATCCAAATTGTCATCGCTGGTGTGATATTCATCGTAGGGCCAGCGATTGATCGAAATGCAAGGCACATTAACGCCAGGTCCGTTGATGACACGCTCATCATTGGCAGGAGCCGCGCCAAATTCACGTTCATCATGCGCGACATTTTTAACGATATGATGCGTAATGCGATCCAACAGATGATCATTCTGACGGGTGTGATGCCAGGCGATCTTATTTTTATTGCCCGTCATTTCCATAAAAATTCCGCCGCGCAGATTCTGAATGATATCTTCGTTGTGCGAAAGATAAACGATCGTGCCGATGGTCTCGGGTCCAAACCAAAAACGGACGCTCATCGAGCCGGCCGGCAGGGGCTTTTCAGCGAGTCGACGCGCAAGCTCGATCGCACTGACCACACCTGCGCCATCGTCATTGGCTTGCATGGGATGACAGGTATGCGCCTGCACGATGATCTCCCCTGCTTCGAGATTCGGTCCACCTTCAGGATGAATGACGGCAGTTGCCATTTTGAACCCCTGCCTGGGGTCAGTGATGAATTCAGATTTGATGACCGCACGATATTTTTTATCACGCGGAAGTTTATCGAAAACATTCTTCGGCAGGCAAAATCCCCAATCGCGGTCATAATATTTGAAGACCCACGGAACCGTGTGCGGACGTTTCTCGTTGAAATATAAATGCGGCTGCAGTTCTTCAAAGGTGATTGTTTTATCAACCGGCAGAGAATACGAAACAAGATGCAGCGGGTTATCCTTAAAATCCACGACCCGCTCTCCGCCTTCAACTTCCAAATAGGCTTCATGGACGACATATCGCTCAGGCACCTGCCAGGTCCACGCTTTTTCCAGCGGGGTATAAGTCTCGATGGTGTACTTGGATGAATCGGGCATGTACGAGCCGACGATATCCAGGGTCTTATCGTGGTCGTCAGATACAAGCGTTCGATGAAGTGGATAGAATTCAGCGAGAATGGATTTAAGAGATGTGTAGGGTTTCATAAGTGTCTCCCGTCATTGCGAAGGCGTTGCCCTTTCGCCGAAAGTGATCTCCCATATTGTAACGGGGATTGCTTCGTCCCGATAAGAACATTCGGGATGGTATCGGGAAGAAAACCCTCCTCGCAAAGACGATAAAGATTTAATACTTCGGCTTTTCAAGTTGATGCAATTTCTCAGGATGTTCGCGCACAATGACAGACATGTTATCAAAAAATTCGTTCGCGGTCAGATAATGCACCTTGGCCGGACCCACTTGAATTTCCTTGATCACCCCCGCATGAAGCAGCTCATTCATACCCGGCACAATGTAAGTCTTGACACGATCATTCAAACGCACAAACATCGAATACTTTTTTATCTGCGCTTTGCGGTCGTATCCCATATAAATGCCGGCAAAATCCTTTACCCTGCGATAATTGCAGCCTGTATGATATTCAATGTAATGATGCATCGAAAAAGAATTATTGAAATCAAGCCCGATGCTGATGATGGTCGCATTCAATTTATGGAACAACGCAAACGCAGAGTTCGAACCATATGCCTCCACATCATCCGCCTTTGAAAATTCGTCGGCGCGAGCGCCCAACACTGAGAAACTGTAGATCGGATGCGGAGTCCGCTTTGCGTCAGGCCTGAGGCGCGCCATCTCCGTGATCATGCCCATCTTCGATGGCGTCTCGATCACGTCAAAATAGTGTGTCTCGGTCCACGATTGAAAATTAAACGCGGGGAACATGACCGTGCCGCCCGGCCCAACCAGCTCGCGCATCACATCGATCACCGTATCCGCGCCGCCCTCCACCCCGCCCAATGATTTATACGAAGTATGCACAACGATCGTCTCGCTCTCGATTTTTATTTTTCCAAATTGATTTAATAGATCTTTTTTTGTTAGCATATTATCCTTTCATGTCGTTGCGAGGAGCGTTCTTTGCGACGAAGCAATCTCCTTCAAAGTTGAGGGTTGCTTCGCCAAAGAACGGCTCGCAACGACATATTATATGAGACTTCGATAGACATTCATCAACACTTCGGCATTCTTTTTCCAATCCGCACGCAGCTCGGCGGACTTGCGGCTTGCGCGGCTGATCTCGGGCAGCCTCTCCCTTTGAGAGATCGCCGCCTGTATCTTTTCAGCGAGTGCATTCGCGTCACCATCTTTAAACAACCAGCCGTTTTCATCTTCAACGATCCATTCCTTGTTGGCGGGAATATCAGAAACCAAACAAGGCAGGCCGCAAGCCAGCGCCTCCATCAATGAAACGGACGAACCATCCACATGCGCAGGCGAGATATACAGATCAGCCATATGATACCAGCGCGGCAGGTCTGTTTGTGAAACCTGTCCGCCGAATGTGACCCTGCCCAAGACACCGCCGCTTTGCAATATCCTGCGAATGTTCGCGGCCAGCGAGCCGCCATTGAGCAGCATCAAATCCACATTTTCATTTTGCTGCGCCACGATTACGAACGCACGCGCCAGCAGATCGACACCGTAGCGAGTCTCCCAGGAACGATTGCAGAAAAGTGTAAACGTTTGAACGTTTGAACGTTTGAAGGTTTGAACGTTGAAATGCTCAAGGTCAACACCCCAGGGAAAAACAATTGTTTTTTCGGGCTGCATTCCATAGGATACAGCTTTATCGCGTGTGACCAGCGCATCGCTGGTAAAAAATGTGGAATGTTTCAACGCGTAACGTGTAACACCCTCCCACCACTTATTACGATGCGCATCATCCATCAGATCAAAGCCCCACGACATGGTCAGGATGGGACGAAAACCGCTTAACACCGCAATGAAGGCGCAGGTTTGAATTGGGCCGGCATGGATCAGGTCAGGTTTGATTACGCGGGTCAAACGTCGAAAGTCAAGGGTCAGCTTGATGAGGTTTGCCCAACGAAACGGTTCGCGTCCGCCTTTCCAGATCACTTGCTGAACATTTGACGGCATAAGACGATCTTCCACCTGGAGCGTATTCCCCTCCAATTGTACAAAGAATACCTCATGGCCGCCATCTGATATGGATTTCAGAAAACGATAATCATGTGTCGAGTAACCGAGGGAAAAATACAGAATACGCATTATCGGGCGAACCATTCCACGAGCCGGTAATACAATTGGGGATTCTGATTGAGAAAATTATTCTTACTACCGCTAAACCCGATCAGGAATCCCGCAAGCACGGTCATGGCTGAAGCCAGAATCCATAGGAAGGAGTATATTTTAATAATGTTTCGATTGTTTTCAACCGAATGCGCATTAAAGCCAACCAATAGGGTGGCAAGCACAATCAACGCGGGCGTGACGTCTACCAGGTAGCGCATGGCTGAGTTGATAAAGATCAACAGAATAAACATTTGGATAAAAACATAGGCTGCCATGGAAAGACCGAACCAGAAAAACAGCCTGTGATTCTTATCTACGGGCCGGGTGTCTCGTGAAATATCCCCATTCAATGCCAACCAAAGCCATCTGACCAGGAACAAAGCAGTCAGCCCGATTAAGGGAACCACAAACAAAATTCCAGCGACCGGCTCGGTGTAATAATAATGCTCAGGCAGATGGATGAAAGCAGGCCACATATTTGCCTTGATCCATGGGACGGTATAAAACGGAAACTCTGCGCTTATCGCAGGGGCGCGAAGCATATAAGAGAAAGTATTCGGAAGAATATATTTGACGGAACTGATATCGCCATAGTCCGCTGTAAGGGACGGGCCGGTCAACTGGTAACGATGTCCAAACTCAAAGATCGAACCGAAGCGGTCGTAGTTGTACCAAAATAAGGAGCAGGCGACCAACGCCAATGGAATTATCACTGCTGTGAATGCACGAATG
>JANODZ010000333.1:0-2657 GCA_031412935.1 Anaerolineales bacterium | reverse complement strand
GGCGAATGGAGCGATCCGGAATGCCGGCAAGATGCACGCGGCCGTTGGACAATTCGAGATCGGCTTCGGCGCATTCGAAATGCCGCGCGGCAGTTGCGAGGATCTTGGTGCGCACAAGCTTCGACGCATCGTTGATCGCGTTCCCCGCGACGACGGCCCCGCGGCTGGCGAATGTGCCGGCGCCCCAGTAGAACTGGTCGGTGTCGCCGGTGATGACCTCCACATCGCGAACATCGACGCCAACTTGCTCCGCGACGATTTGCGCGAACGTGGTGTAGTGGCCCTGACCCTGCGTCCCGATGCCGGTGGCGACCGAGACCTTGCCGCTCGACTGCACCTGCACCTTCGCGCCTTCATACGGACCGATACCTGTCCCTTCCACATATGCAACTAAACCAATGCCAACATGTTTACCTTCGGCTCTTAATTTCGGTTGTATTTCATTGATAAATTTTTGATAACCAATTTTTTCCATTGCCTGATCTAGCAACGGTTCATAATTTCCGCTGTCATATATCAATGGGGCAAAATCTTGATAAATGATTTCATTGTTGTATGGGAATTGGTCTGGTGCAATGAAATTGCGTCTGCGAATTTCGGCGCGGTCAATCTTTAATTCTTTAGCGGCAATATCTAAAGCACGTTCGATGACAAAGACTCCATGTTGCCTGCCCGCGCCACGATATGGTGTAACTATAGTTTTATTTGTAAAGACGGCTGTGAATTCGCTGTAATAATTTTTAATATCATACGGACCTAACAATGTGCATGAAGAATTTAATGGCACAGTTAATCCGTAGGGAGCATACGCACCTGTATCATGCAAGAAAATATCATGCACACCTAAAATATGACCCTCTTTATCAAACGCAATTTCGGCATCGTGAATTTGTCCGCGTTCATGTGTGGTGGCGACAAAATTTTCGGCACGGTCTTCGATCCATTTGACGGGACGATTCAACTTCATCGCCGCCCACGGGACAAGCACTTCCTCTTGATAGAACATCATAATCTTCGGACCGAATCCGCCGCCGATGAACGGCGCAATGACGCGGACTTGTCTTTCAGATAATCCAAGCATACCTGCCAATCCGTTTCGGATCACAACAGGGGCTTGTGTCGTATCCCAAACCGTTAATCGCCCCGCACGTCCATCCCACTCCGCGACGATGCCGCGGTTTTCGATGGCGGCGGCGCATCCATGTTCGTAAAGAAATCGGCGTTTGATAATTAAGGCAGCATGATCTTTTATAACTTCATAATCGCCTTTTCTTTGTACAACATGCGCGGCGACGTTCGACCCGATCTCTTCATGAATCAAAGTGCTATCAGTTCCTAATGCTTTCTCAAGATCAACAACTGCGGCAAGAGGTTCATAGTCAATTTGAATGTCAGCAAGCGCATCTTCAGCGATGTAGCGACTCTCCGCTAGCACCATCACAATCGGCTCCCCCGCAAACTTCACTTTATCTTTTGCGAGTGGAACTTGTGTTTTTTCATTGAAGATAATATTATCCACGGGCGGCGGCGAGACAAGCAGTGGACCAGGCTTCCAGTAATCGCCGAGGTCGGTGGCGGTGTAAATGGCAACCACGCCTTCGCGTTGTAATGCCTGCGAGACGTCAATGTTATTTATCTTCGCATGAGCATACGGACTGCGCACGAAAGCCACGTGGAGCATGTTTGGTAAATTTACATCGTCTACAAATAATCCCTGCCCCGTAAGCAGACGCGGGTCTTCGTTGCGTTTAATCCGTTCGCCGAAATATCGAGTGGTCATAATTCTCCAATGCTCCTAATTCTCCAATTCTCTGAATCGAAAAACCGAGAATTGGAGAATTAGAGAATTTTTCTACGCCCACGCCACCGCTCTGCAAAATGCCGCTTCGCCGCCTTTGAACTTCCAGGGGAAGACGCCGAGCGTGATGCGCTTGTTGTGCAGTTCCTTGAGTCCAATATCACCGCCAAGATTTTCCACGTGGATGCAATCTTTCGGGAATAGCGCGTTGTGCGTTAATTGATATGCTGAATCTGGGAATAACACGTTCATTTGATCTTCGCCAAATTTTTCCACCGTCTTCGCGCGGACTTTCTGCCAATGTTCCAATCCGCCCTTGCCGAGGAAACGACCAATCGGCAAATTCATCGGATGGTCGGTGGAGATCATGTCCACGCCCCAGATGTGAATCTTCTTCTTCAATAACCAATCGCAAATACTAAAATGCGGACCTGGATGTCTCTGAATGTATCTCTCTTCATCCGCTTCATCGCTGAAGAATGAATACTTATGCCAGCCTGTGTGGATGAATAGAATATCGCCATCCTGCACGTCCGCGCGTTTCTCGATATCTTCGGGCGTGAAGAGACCAACATCATCGAGCATGTCGCTCAAGTCAACGATCACACCAGGTCCGTAGCACCATTCAATGGGAATCTGGTCAATCGTTTTGCCCTTGGTCACAAAGTGACGCGGGGCATCGAGATGTGTGCCCATGTGATTCGAAGTTTGGATATATTGCGCATTGACTCCATGCTCCGATTTGCGTTTGATGTATTTCACCTCAAACGGCGGGTAGAAGGGCCAGAACGAACAGTCTTGATTGAGGTCTTGCGAGAGGTCGTAGATTTTCATGAGGGACTCCTTTTGTAGAATAGAG
>JANODZ010000332.1:0-3118 GCA_031412935.1 Anaerolineales bacterium | reverse complement strand
GAGGTTGTAATGGGATAGACTGATGAAAACATACGCGTTATGAATATTATGCTGCATCAAGTAACTGAAATTTATTAAAGGGTACTATGGCAAACACATTATCAAACCAGGCATCCCCTGAAGAAAAAGAGTATCGAAGTATATTTGATACGGTCATCGACGCATTGATCATCCACGATCTGGAAAACGGCCTGATCGTTGAAGCGAACCCCGCCGCCTGCAGCATGCACGGCTATACACGCGAAGAATTTATCGGGTTACAAGTAACAACATGTATACACCCTGACAGCCAATATGTATTTAGCGAGGCGCTTCAGGTGTTCCTATCCGACGGCGTGTTCGATATACAGACACTGGATGTATGCCGCGATGCACCAACCTTTTACGCCGTGTGGCGCGGCTCAGTAACTATATATGAAGGCCGTCCCTGCCTGCTGAGTATTGTCCGTGATGTCAGCAAACGGATTCAGATGGAACAACAACTGAGTCAGCGTGTAGAAACCCGTACCTACGAGCAAGCCACATTGTTGGAGATTTCGCATACCCTGGCGTCCACGCTCGAACTGCGGCCGGGATTAATCCTCGACCAATTGCGAAAGATCGTTGAGTTCTCACACGGCGGACTGTTCGCATTGGAAGGCATTTCGCTGGTGACCCTGGCCATGCGCGGAACAAGACAACTGAAACATTCTGTGCCAATCAGTATTCATTTGGATACCCCCGAAACGATGATCGCGTTATTCAACAGACATCAGCCTATTCGCATTGCCAACATCTGGGATGAAACCCCCCAGGCAAAATTCCTGCGTTCACTGCTCGATCATGGAGCCGCCATTTTCCTCGAAGGGATGCAGTCATGGATGTGGGTTCCACTGGCTGTCAGAGGGCGTATTATCGGCGGTATCGGTGTCGCTGAAACTTCAAAGGATTATTTCACAGTTCACCATGCCGAACTTGCTCTAAGTGTCGCCAATCAGGCCGCCATTACCATGATCAATGCAGAACTGTATGAACATGCTCAGGAACTTGCGGTATTGGAAGAACGGCAAACTCTGGCGCGCAACCTGCATGATGCCGTCAACCAATCCCTGTTCTCTGCCGGGCTGATTGCCGAAGTCTTGCCGCGTTTATGGGAACGCGATCAGGAAGAAGCCATGCGATCGCTCGAAGATTTGCGGCATTTAACGCGCGGTGCGCAAGCCGAGATGCGCGCACTGATGGCTGAACTGCGGCCGACCATATTGACCGATTCAAACCTGGGCGACCTTTTACTTGGGCTGGGAAATGCCCTCTCAGGCCGCACCAACCTGCCGGTAACTGTTACTGCAACTGGAGAATTTTACCTGCCCGCGGAAGTGCAAGTCGCTTTCTATCGCGTCTGCCAGGAAGCGCTCAATAATATTGCCAAACATGCCAAAGCCAGCCGGGTTGACATCGAACTAAAACATCAAGACGCTGTCGTCGAATTATTCATTCGTGATGACGGTCAGGGTTTTGATATTAAACAAAAATTGTCAGGTCATTATGGCTTAAGTATGATGCGCGAACGCGCCGAAGCTGCAGGGGCATTATTGACCGTTACGAGCCAGCCGGGTCATGGAACAGAACTCACGATCCGCTGGATGAAAATTCCACCCACCCGCAGTCTGCTGCCTTAAGGAGCCTTTATGAAAAATTCCCCTTCCCAAGCTATTCGCGTCATGCTGGTTGACGATCATCCGATGGTACGCAAAGGATTATCGACCATCATGAAAGTCTTCGATAATCTGCAGCTTGTCGGTGAAGCTGATAACGGCGCAGCCGCAATCAAACTCTGCGCTGAAGTCCTGCCGGATGTGATCCTGATGGATATGGTCATGCCCGGTATGGATGGGGCAACAGCAACACGCGCCATCCGCCGGCAGTTTCCACAAGTGCAGATCATTGCCCTGACCAGCTTTAAAGAAGGCGACATGATCAAGAACGTGTTGGAAGCCGGGGCAATTGCCTATTTACTTAAAGATGTCTCTGCAGACGATCTGGTGCGGGCCATTCGCGCGGCGCATGCGGGCCGCGCCACTCTCTCACCTGAAGCCGCTCAATCTCTGGTTGAAGCAGCCAACCAACCGCCCATGCCAGGCCTTGACTTGACGGAGCGGGAACGTGAAGTTCTTGCGTTGATGGTTGAAGGCTTGAACAACACACAGATCGCCGGCAAAATGACTGTAAGTCCATCCACGATCAAATCGCATGTCAGCCATGTCCTTGCCAAACTGGGAGTTGCCAGCCGCACCGAAGCTGTAACGCTTGCGCTGCGTAACAACATGATCTCCTGAACCCATACCGTCCCCCAACTGGGGGAGACGAATATCCCCCACTTGCACGGCGCAGTCGCGGAGTTTGTCCTATAAGATAAGTTTGTATAGTAGATTCCTCAAAAGGGAGAAATCTCATGCTTACCCGTTCTTATAATTCTGAACATACTTTGTTTACTCACAGCATGAATCACGCGAGCATTCAGGCTAATTCACACCAAAAGAGAGATGATCTTGCCAAAAAAAATCCGCGCTATCCCCGTTCTTACGCTTGTGGCTGCCAAAGCGATAGGCATCAAGGAAACCCAACGCCAGCAGACCCTGCTTAAAACAGAGGCTTTGCAGAGCGCGATTTTCAACAGCGCCAATTTCTCAAGTATCGCCACGGACGCGAAAGGTGTCATCCAGATCTTCAACGTTGGCGCCGAACGCATGCTCGGATACACAGCCGCCGACGTAATGAATAAGTTTACACCAGCCGACCTTCAGGATCCCCTGGATGGAATTGCGCGCGCCAAAGAGCTCAGCCTCGAATTCGGCATCCCCATCGCTTCGGGTTTTGAATCCCTGGTTTACAAGGCATCACGCGGGATCGAGGATGTTTACGAGTTGACCAAGGTTCGCAAGGATGGCAGCCACTTCCCGGCCGTTGTCTCGGTCACTGCGCTGCGCGATGCGCAAAATTCCATCATTGGCTATTTGTTGATCGGTACAGACAATACCGCCCGCAAGCAAGCCGAAGAGTCGCTGCTCAAGGCGGGAGCTTTGCAGAGCGCAATTTTCAATAGCGCCAACTTCTCGAGTATTGCCACGGATGCGAAGGG
>JANODZ010000331.1:0-2885 GCA_031412935.1 Anaerolineales bacterium | reverse complement strand
CCGAGCATCGCCGCGCTTCGTTCGTTGAGCTGGACCGCGCCGGTCTGAACGTTCCACTCCCAAGTGTGCTTTCTGCTCTTATGACCATCCCCGAACTCCGGCCAAAACAGTGTTTTGTAGCCCTGAATTCCAATAGCCGTTCATCATTTATTAATTCGGTGGATACACCTAGGAAATCACGATAATCATTTACATCCATTCTTATAGTTTTAGACTCTTACCCTATCATCAACTTCGCACGGTATTGCAGCGCCTCTGCCAGATGTGCAGGCTGGACATCTTCACTGGCTGCCAGATCCGCGATTGTACGCGACAACTTCAAGACGCGGTGATAAGCACGAGCCGATAAATTGAGTTGACTCATTGCCGACCGCATCAAGCTCTGACCCTCATCTTGCAGCTGACAAAACTGGCGGATCTCACCGATGTGCATATCGGCATTGCAAATGATATCTGCTTGGTAATTGGTAAATCGTAATTGTTGGATGTTCCTTGCGGCTTGTACTCTTGCGCGAATGGATTCAGATGTTTCGCTTATTTTATTCCCGCTTAGTTTTTCATAATCCACGCGCGGCACTTCGATGTGGATGTCGATTCTATCTAGCAGCGGACCAGAAATGCGTTTTTGATATTTGGTCACGACAACCGGCGCGCAAGTGCAGGGCTTGAGCGAGTCGCCATAATATCCACATGGGCAGGGATTCATCGCAGCGATCAATTGAAAGTTTGCAGAAAAAGTGAGCGAGCCTTTGGCGCGACTGATGGTGACGACTTTGTCTTCCATCGGCTGACGCATCACTTCGAGCACGCGTGTGCCAAATTCGGGGAATTCATCTAAAAATAAAACACCGCGATGCGCGAGAGAGATTTCACCGGGTTTGGGAATATTCCCGCCGCCCACAAGACCTGCATGTGAAATGGTGTGATGCGGCGAACGAAATGGACGATGACGAATTAATGCCATGCCTGCGGGGAGTTGATCCGCGACAGAATATATGCGCGTGACATCCAATGATTCCTCGATGCTCATTGCTGGAAGAATGCCAGGCATGGCGCGCGCCAATAAAGTTTTACCAGCGCCGGGGCTGCCGACCATTAATACATTATGCCCGCCCGCCGCAGCCACTTCGAGCGCGCGTTTGACATGTTCCTGTCCTTTGACTTCTGAAAAATCTGTTGGTGTGAATAACGGTTCAAGCGAATCTGTTGAAGGGAGATAAGGCTCAATTAAACGGCGACCCGCTAAATGGTCGAAGAGATCCGCAAGCGTTTTGACGGGGATAATTTCAAGGTCTGGAATCAAAGCCGCTTCGGGCGCATCCACTTCGGGCACGAACATCCGCTTGAATCCATTGGCGCGTGCGCAAGCCGCCATTGGCAAAACGCCGCGAGCGTGACGCACAACGCCGTCGAGTGAAAGCTCTCCGACGACCATTGTGTTCTCAACTTTGTCGTGTGGAAGAAAACCCGCGAGGACGATCACGCCGAGCGCAATGGGCAGGTCGTAGGATGGGCCTTCTTTGCGGACCGTGGCCGGCGCGAGATTTACAACCACACGATGACGTGGGAAATGCAAGCCTGCATTCTTGACGGCATTTTGTACGCGCTCGCGACTCTCCTGCACGGCGGTATCGGGCAAACCAACAATGGTCATGCCGGGCAAGCCGTTGCCGTAATCCACTTCCACTTCAATGACCACACCTTCAAGACCAACGACAGCGCAGGAAAATATTCTAGCAAGCATGGATGTAGTGTAGACGAGGGCAAAGGAACTGTCAACAAAAAAAGATATCATGCCCCGCATCGAAAAACATTGTCAATCCTTCCGGACTCGCGATCCATCTGTTTTGCCACGCGGATTCTTTTTCACCATCATTTTTATCCTTTACATGTGGGGTCTCTCGCCGACCTGCGGTGGTCTGGATCTCGAAGGATGTGGCTGTGGTCACATGTAGGAAAACGAGATTAATCTTGAAAATGGCTGGTGGGGGAATCGGCTTATGAAGCCACGGCAGATCAAGGTTGAAGCGGAAGCGTAGTTTGCCACATGCTTTCCTTATTGATTTTAATCCTTTCAGTATGTATAATTACAAATATGCAAGGTGGTCTTTTTGTCCTTTCAGAGGAGGTCTGCGGAACGAAAAGAAATCGGGCAGGAAGAAAGCTTAATTTTTCAATCGTTAACTTCATATCGTCTTTTGTTCAGGAGAACAAGAATGACAAAAAACCTTTCGAAATTATTTTCTTTTGCATTAATACTGGCGCTGATGTTGAACCTGGCGCCTGCCCGGCAGGCACAGGCGTTAACACCGCCCGCCTACACACTTCAACTTTTGCACTATTACGGCGAGAGCGGTTTGCTGGGCGTCCAAACCGCACCGATCATGGGCGCGTTGATCGACAAGTTCGACGATCTGTATGGCAACACTTTGGTGCTTGGAGAGGGGGATAGCTACATCCCCGGTCCGTGGCTGATCGGCGGCGCGGATCCCTCCCTGAACAGCGTTCCAGGCATCGGCAGCACGGCGCTCGGCCGTCCCGACATTGCCATCATGAACGCCTTTGGCACGAATGCCTCGGCGTTGGGCAACCATGAGTTCGACCTCGGTTCGCCGGTTCTGCAAGGCGCCATCCAAAACTCTGGCGCGTGGGTTGGCGCGCAGTTCCCTCTAATCACTGTAAACTTAAACTTTGCCGCTGATAGTTCACTGCGCGGCCTGGCTGACATGACTCTTAATAATAACCTTAATGCCAATAATTTCGCCGGCCAGGAGGCTTCGACCATCAAGGGCAAGATCGCTCCCTATGCGGTTGTGACACGAGGCGGCGAGAAAATTGGTCTGGTAGGCGCGACCACCTACGACCTGTTGACAAAGACCTCGCCC
>JANODZ010000330.1:0-7460 GCA_031412935.1 Anaerolineales bacterium | reverse complement strand
GTGAAATGCGACCCCCGTGCCAGCACTTCCAACTGATTGACCCCATTCGGTTTGATCGCATTTGTTTTTATCCAATCTACGAGAATCAACCATTGACCTTCTTTTTGTACTGAAACCGCAAAAGACTGGCTGTCCGTCATACGAAACGAATAATAGTTCTGGTTATCTTGAATTCGGAAGATCAGTCCCCAACCACTGCCCATTCCGTTTCCCAAAATCTGTTTCCCATTGACGATCAGATGAAAATCCGAGACCTGATAGCTTGTTAACCAAATTGGCGAAATACTGTTGGGCTTGCTTGTTGTTGCCTCCCAATGATAGCGCCCATCTGCGATCTTGCGGTTTAATGGATCGAAATAGTCACTCGGCTGGGTTCCGATCAGCCAATTATTGTCGTTTGTAGTAAAACTATCAAACAGAACAGTGATCCACTGTTCCGACTCTGAGTCCTGCCACAATTCCTTCGGGACAATGACCGACATATTACAATGTGGACAGCGAATAACGGAAGCGTTTCCCTTTGGCATCAAGGGCGCACCACAGGATGGGCATTGGAATGATTGAGCGGTCATAATGTCCTTCACTTTCTGAAATCTAAAGTGTACATTCTTGCCAGTGTAGCATAAAATGGATTGATAGGTATTACGATGATTCTTATTACAGGCGCTGGCGGCAAAACAGGCATGGCTTTGGTCAAGGCACTCTCGAAAGCCGAGAGTGTTTACGCGTTCGTCCATCACGAGGAGCAGGTAGCTGTTCTAAAGTCTTTTGGCGCTGAGAAAGTCATTGCGGGCGATATGCGTGACGAAGCCCTGATACGTTCTGCGATGCAGAATATACGAGCGGTTTATCACATCTGCCCGAATATAAATCCCGATGAGTTGGGAATTGGTAAATTAGTAATTGCCGCAGCGCGTGAAAGTGGTGTTGAACATTTAGTTTACCATTCCGTCCTGCATCCGCAAGCGGAGAAGATGAAGCATCACTGGGATAAACTGCGCGTGGAAGAAATGGTTTTCGAATCAGGTTTACCATTCACCATCTTGCAACCCGCACCGTATATGCAAAATCTGCTGGCAGGCTGGAAAAGCATCATGGAATCTGGCATTCTGCATATTCCATATTCTGTCAATTCGAAGTTCAGTTTCGTTGATCTCGAAGACGTCGCAGAAGCCGCTAAAATTGTGCTAATCGAACCCGATCAAAAAAATGCGATCTACGAACTTGCTGGCACAGCACCGATGTCACATGTGGAAGCGGCTGAAATATTGAGCCGTGTGTTGAATCATGACGTGCAGGCTAAAAGGGAAGAGATCAGAGACTGGAGATTGCGAGCAGGAGGGATGAGCGAGTACGCGCTTGAAAATCTGGTCAGGATGTTTGGATACTATGACCAATGGGGCTTGGCGGGGAATCCAAATGTGTTGAGATGGGTTTTAAAACGAGAACCAACATCGCTTGAATCTTTTGTTCAAAGAACAGTGAATGAATAAAATGCAACGCATTAACGCCTTTTCTCTTGCTCCCGATGTAATCACATGGCTGGCAGGTTCGAATCACCCGCGCATTTTGCATGTCTTTGACCATGCCTGCAATTTGATCAACGAGCGCAGGGAGGTTTTGTCCATCGTCACGCCACAAATCGGAAACGGTCCATTCAATCTGGTTATTGAGGATAATATTTCATTTTCTAACCATCTTCAAGCGCAAGCATCAATTTCCATTCAAGCCGATCAACTCCACATCGGAAATTTGACGATCGATACTGGGGGCGCAAAACTCTGGTCTCCTCTTCCCGATTGGGAAATGTTGCACACCAGGAAAGAATACATTCTCGATCAGCTATCCAAATTACCAATTATAAATTACCAATTTTCCGATGCACTACCCTCTTCTCTGGCAAAAGCCGACCTCCCTTCCGCTCTGACCGCTGCCAAAAAACTCGCTGGCCTGGGACAAGGTCTCACTCCCGCAGGCGATGACTTTATCATGGGTGCAATTCTCGCAGTATGGATCATTCATCCACCTGAAGTTGCAAGCGTTCTTGCTGAAGAAATCGAGAGAATTGCCGCAGCGTTGACGACGTCCCTTTCGGCGGCGTGGCTCAGATCCGCAGGGAGAGGCGAAGCGGGTATTTTGTGGCATCTTTTTTTTGATTCGCTAAGTAGCGGCGACTCATTTGTCATCCAAATACAAATCACTAAATTACTATCCATCGGTCATACCTCAGGCGCTGACGCGCTTGCAGGATTCTTTGGCGCTTTTATTTCTTATGCGGAGTCTGAGGCAAAATTATGTCCTTCCTAAATACCTTCACCGAAAACGTCCGCATCCATCCCAACAAAGTCGCGCTGGAGTTTATTGATCCGCCGCTTCAGCGGGTTACTTATGCTGAGCTGGATGAGTTGGTTCAGCGCAGCGCGGGCTATTTGCAAAGCCTCGGGCTTCAACCCGGTGACCGGGTCGCTTTGCAACTTGCCAAATGCCTTGAGTTTATTCTTCTGCATTTGGCAACGATCAGGCTGGGAGCCATTTCCCTGCCGCTCAATCCTGCCTATCCACCTGATGAGCTGAAATATTTTCTCGAAGACTCAGGGGCGAAATTATTTTTTGCGCTCGAAACTTCCAGGGAAAAGATACAATCCATTCTATCTGACTTGCCGCACCTGCAACAATGTATCTTCCTCAATCCATCCGAGCCTAAGCAGTTCAATTCTATAATTACCAATTACAGCTTTCCACCTGGAGATGGTTTCGATACGCCACTCGCACAGAACACTCAGGACTACTCAAGCGCCGATGATTACCATGACACCGCCATCATTATCTACACCAGCGGAACAACAGGACGCCCCAAGGGTGCGGAGATCACACACGGAAATCTGATCTCCAATCTTGAATCTCTTCACGAAGCCTGGGGCTGGCAGCCCGACGATACCCTGCTCCACGTTCTGCCTATCTTTCACGTTCACGGATTATTCGTCGCATTACATGGCGCATTGTATGCAGGCGCAACTACTTTGTTGATGCGTGAATTTGATGCCCGCCAGACTTTGCAAACTCTCGTTGACCGGCGATGTACAGTTTTTATGGCTGTGCCCACTATTCATACTCGCCTGCTGGATGTGCCCAATGCAAAAAATTTTGACCTCGCGCACGTTCGCCTCATCACCTCCGGCTCAGACCGTTTGCCCGATGAAGTCTTCATAGGCTTTCAGCAAACTTTTGGTCACACCTTGCTCGAACGTTACGGCATGACCGAAACGGGTATGAACTGTTCCAATCCCTTGCTCGGCGAGCGGCGCATGGGCTCGGTGGGACTTCCGCTTCAAGGTGTGGAAGTTAGAATTATTGACTCAGACACGAAAAAAATATTGGCTGACGGGGAGATTGGAGAATTAGAGATTCGCGGAGCGAATATCTTCAAAGGCTACTGGAAACAGCCGCATAAAACATCCGCTTCTTTCTCAGCCGGCAGTTGGTTCAAAACTGGAGATTTGGGATTCCGCGAAAAGGATGGTTACGTCACTTTATGCGGCCGCTCCAAGGATTTAATTATCAGCGGCGGACTCAATATCTATCCGCCCGAAGTGGAACGTGTGCTGGTCGAGCATCCCGCTGTCAACGCTTGTGCTGTGATCGGCTGTCTCGATAAAGAGTGGGGGGAAAAAGTTACAGCGGTGGTTGTGCTCAACCCAGGCGAATCCACTAGCGGCGAAGAATTGATTCGCTTTTGTCGTGAACGACTCGCCTCGTATAAGTCTCCCAAGTCGATCGTCTTCAAAGATGATCTGCCGCGCAATGCAATGGGTAAAGTGAAAAAGGCGGAACTGAGAAAAGAGATCTGTTCGGATAATTCATAACCGAATCAGCATTGGGCAGATAAAGCAGTTTCTCTGATTTCAAGAAAAAGCATCGTAGACGATCTGAGTGTGGAAGCTCGAGTCGGTATGGCAGTTCAATGAATTTTGTTCTTGATTTAGACCTGCACATAGATACTGTGTATCATGGAATTGAAGTTGCTGTAGCTGTGCAGAGCAGCGGTGGAGTTGGGGTCGGCGCGACAAAGGCTAGGGTATTGTTGTCCTCCTGACGCTCGCCTACTTGATTCATCGAATCGGCAGTCGCCTCATACCGCCCACTCGGCGTAGTACCTTCAAAATATAACCCAATTTGCTGTCCAGCCGCTAGACCCTCGACCTCCTGTTGTCGTGTGCTATTCAGATCAACGACAAAGGGACCAGAGCTGCCCAGTCCAATGTTTTCAACCAACACGCGGATCTCATAAGGTGTGTAGGACTCGATACAATTACCCCGCCTGCCTTCCATTTCAAGATACATGTATTTGATAATCAGGTCAGGCAGTGAGGCGAGTTCAGAAGGGGATACAAAGGTGTGGGTGGGGGTTACCGTATCTGTGACCATCACTGTTACGGAGGGAATAAGAGCCATTGTGGGTGAAGCGGTAGGAGTATGAGTGCTATCCCCAAATTGCAATGGCAGGCAGGAAGCTACTGGCGTTGCTGTTGCTTCAGAAAAGGTGGCGCTGTTATTGTTTTCGTCGCTCTCAAGAATTAGGTTATGTGGATCAGCGATCACTGTATAGGCTCCGCTCAATGCCTCCGCAACGAATGGCATGGATATACTTTGAAGCGGGTCCAAAGTCCCAATCTGAACTTCCTGACCTGTATTGGTTTCGGCAAGTATCACATCAGGCGCGGGGGCGCTGCCTTGATTAACAACAGTTACATTGAATCCGTAATAAGGAAGACACCTTCCATTGGAGTCAACCATGCTGACATAGGCAGAAGTTATCGCCAGGTCAGGGAGCGGTGATACGTTTGTGGGCGCAATTTCTGTACTATTAATAGATAAATTGACAAGAACAAGCACGACAATCAATGCAATCGCCAATGAACCGCCGCGGATAATCGCAAACAATTTATTCATAGGAATCCTCCGTGTTGAAATAGATTGGACGCCATTGTCGGCGGTATTGTCATTCATTTCAACTGTGGATTTCCCCAATTCACTCGGGACATTGCCGCCTACGGTTTTCCCTAATCGCAAAACTGCTTCCAATCTTGAATTTACTTGAAGTTTTTTGTAAATATTCTTCAAATGATATTCAACGGTACTTGCCGAAATACCGAGCGCCAGAGCAATTTGTTTATTGCTTTTGGCCTGTAAGAGGAGTTCTGTTACTTCGTTTTCACGCTCGCTGAACTGACTGTTGTCACTCATTTTTTGATTTAACTTGACCTATGTATTTTGCGAAGGCGCTAATCGGTTTGCGTAAACCCGTAGGCCGCGAAGCGGCAGTCTCCAGTGTCCAATGCACCCTTTGTTGGGCGGTTTAATTAGTATTGTACCTACTCTAAAAAATTATATATTTAACATGCCTGCTTGACCATAGTGATCAACAGCAAAGGCAAATAGTACTTTCACCATAAACAGCAATGATATGACCAAGAAATATTTTGGAGTTCCTGAGCATAAGACAATGATTGCTATGCCAAGGGTTAACAACACTCCAGCCACAAACATTTGAAATTGACTACCCTTGAGCGCATTCACCATGAGTGCGCCTGCAATGGTATATCCCCAAACAATGACAGAGTTCCAAGATCCAATTCCCAATAACCAGGCAACAATCAATATGTGTGCATGAATGGCGATAAATATCAGTCGCTGTTTGTCTCGAGCGGCATAATAGTTGTTGGTAGAACGTGTGAAATTGGCGACACAACCTGCAAATATGTCTGCGATGAGTAAATAAGCAATGACACTTCGCCAAGGCGGTAGGTTTTGGGTCATCTCTGGAAATGCAAAAAACAATAATGTGGTGAAGCCCACTCCAAAAAGCACTATGACTAGAAGTTCACCAATGGTTTGAGATTCGCCAAATACATCGTGTAAATAAGATGGCATACGAATGGTCATATTGTCCTCATTCATTTGAATTGTATTATTGTCGGAGTATTAACCTATTTTTTGGCAAGTGACGCCCAACGATTTGCGTAAACCCAGTGCGCGCTTTGTTGGGCGGTGAGTATTATTTTGCCAGTTTTGTAGATTGAAAGAAACCACAGATAATGTTTGGTCCTTGTTCACCTTCTCGCAAGCGCAAGCCGTCTTCAAAAGTGTTTAGATTCTTGCATTCATACCCGTGATGTGCCAACAACGCGATTAGTGAATCTGGATTGAAGTGATGAAGATGTTCATCTGGCAACCTCATCCGCCAATTCTGAAACCATTCATCTCCGAGGTAGTGCCAATGGCAATATGGGACAGCTAATGCGATATAAGTAGTGTTTAGGGTGCCAAGAAAGTTTAAGTCGGGAATATGTTCGAGAACATCAAATAGAGCCGTGACCTCCCAACTGGCGAACAGGGCGTCCTCCCATTCAATAAACACACAGTTGCTTGGAAGAGGATATTTGGCAATATCATAACCCGAACAATGCGGAATGCCAGCAATTGTAGCGGCTTCAAGAAAAGTGCCAGTGCCATATCCGATTTCTAAAGTTGAATCTGGGAGATGGCCGATCAGGCCGAGAATCCAACCCAACCTTTGATACCCCAATTTTATCGTTCGGTCTTGGAGACCCTCATAGTATGAGAGATATTCATTGTCATAAACCTTGGGCAGCCAGGAAGTCTGATGGATAATTCCTAGTTCGTCAACATGATAATTATTTAACATAGATATCCAGATCGTCCATTTTCATTGGGTTTAGGTGTTCGGCGCCGGAATCGCGCGTGTTCAATTTCTGCAAAGCGCCTAAACACCTAAAAGAAGATTGGAATATAGGCCGCATCACATTAATCGGTTGCCTTTAATGGAAATTATACCCCCTCGTCTATTGTCACCAAAAAGCAAGCAGGGCGGACTGTACAGCCTGCCCTGCTTCTCTCATAGGGTAATTCCCAAATAAACTGGCGCGGTTAAATTATTTGACAATAATTTTCACGAAGATGGCTTTGCCGAATGTTATCCCCTTGGGATTCGCCATTTGCCACGCGCTGGTGTAATCCCCAACCTTCTGCGGGGCCCTGAAGTTAACAGAAATTTCCACTTCCTGCCCAACTTCAACGAGTGCGCCTATCGGAACTGGAACACCACTCATTTTTTCGCCATAAGCATAAATAAGACCGTAACCATCGCCCCATGCACAAATACCTGTATTTTTGATCTTCCAGGTTTTGACAAATTCCTGTCCAATCGTCATTGCAGTACCGTCAATGATGGTTACATCAATTGTGGCGTTATTATATGAAAAATTATCACACAGTTCACCTGGTGTGCCAAGCGCAAATTGAGTAGGGTCGGTTGCAAAAACAGGAACAGGAGTTTCTGTGGGTAGTGGCTCTGGAGTGGGCGAGTCTGTGGGTGGCAATGGAGTTGGTGAAAAGGCTGCCGCAGTGAGCGTAAATTCTGCCACAACTGTATAAGCCGC
>JANODZ010000329.1:0-2970 GCA_031412935.1 Anaerolineales bacterium | reverse complement strand
GTGTTGGCGGCGGCATTGTCTGGGATTCCACGAGTGTTGACGAATTCGATGAAGCGCTTCTCAAAGCCCGCGTTCTAAAAGAATCATCCTTGGAATTTTCTTTGATCGATACATTATTATGGACTCGCGCGGACGGATATTTTCTACGCGAAAAACATTTAGATCGGATGAGGGACTCGTCGGACTATTTTGACATTAATTTTTCAAGAACTGAAATTAATGGCTTGCTGGATGAAACTCAAAAAATATTCTCATCCCCGCAACGGATTAGAATCTTGCTCGACCTCTCTGGTAAATTCAGTATAGAAACCACGGACCTGCCGCCACAAAAAACCGCCTTCAAGGTAAAAATTGCCGGCAAACCAATAGACTCTTCTGATTGTTTTTATTTCCACAAAACGACTCGCAGGGAAATTTATCCCGTGCCGCATAACTGTGATGACATCTTAATGTACAACGAAAAAGATGAACTCACTGAGTTTACAATTGGAAATTTCGTGGCTGAAATCGACGGGAAGCGGGTCACTCCGGCGGTTTCCTGCGGATTGCTGGCTGGAACATTTAGAGCACATTTATTAGAAACGGGCATGATCAAGGAACGAATCATCAACAAAGATGAGCTGGTATTATGCTCAAAGATTTTCCTGATCAATTCCGTGCGAAAGTGGATGGAAGTAGGGATTAATTGAATTGCGTTCGATATAACCCCGCGCATTATAATCATTGCCGCCGACCATAATGTTAAACCCCCTACGGTATAATTTTCCATAATGAATAGCCTGTCACAATCCACATCCCCTTATTTACTTCAACACGCTCACAACCCCGTGGATTGGTATCCTTGGGGCGAATTGGCCGCCTCAAATACAACGCCATGCTAAAACATATGCCACAAATATCGGGTGTCTATCAGATCAAATGTACAGCTAATGGGAAAATCTACGTTGGCAGTGCAGTTGACATGCGTGATCGCTGTGAACATCATCGAAGTAGTCTGCGTCATGGGAATCATCCAAATGCGCACTTACAAGCAGCCTGGAATAAATACGGGGAAGAATATTTTGAATTCACAGCTCTGGAGCTAACAAATAGAAATGGTCTATTACAAGCGGAACAAAACTGGCTTGATAAAACAAAAGCATTCAAAAGAGCTGTTGGTTTTAATATTCTCAATACTGCTGGTTCGCCAGGAGATGCCTTTGCGCATACATGGGAAGGTATCATTGACCCAATGGGTAATGCAATTACAATTAAGAACTTATTCGATTTTTGTCGCCAAAACAAGCTTGACTTTCCATCCATGCACAGACTGGCAAAAGGGAAAAGCAAACTAAAATCCTACAAGGGTTGGTCTCACAAAAATAGCATTCGTCAAAGAGATTACATAAAAACCTACGATGGGTTTATTGACCCCAACGGAAACGTCACAGGCTCAATAACTAATCTTGCAGCCTTTTGCCGTGAAAATAATTTGGATCCAACGCATATGGTAGCAGTTGCACACGGACGGCTTTACAGTCATAAAGGTTGGACTTACAACAATGACAGGGAGGATTTAGGTATGAAAACCTATACGGGTTTTATCAACCCAAATGGAGATTGTGTTGTAATCACGAACTTACAAGATTATTGTCGAGAAAATGAATTACAACCTGCTCACATGTACGAGTTAATTAACGGTAAACGAAAAAGCCACAAAGGCTGGAAATGGGAACCATCTAATGAGTAATCCAGATAAAAAGCAAAAGCCAAATCATCTTATAAACGAAAACTCCCCCTACCTGCTCCAACACGCCAATAACCCAGTAGACTGGCATGCGTGGGGCGAAAACGCATTAACGAAAGCTAAAAATGAAGATAAACCCATCTTCCTCAGCATAGGGTACAGTGCCTGCCATTGGTGCCACCGCATGAGAGAAGAATCTTTTGAAGATCCTGATACCGCCGAATTTATGAACAAGCATTTTATCAACATCAAAGTTGACCGCGAAGAACGACCGGATCTGGATGGCATTTACATGCAAGCCGTAATCGCCATGACGGGTTCCGGCGGCTGGCCTATGTCTGTTTTTCTTTCGTCTGATCTCAAACCATTTTATTCCGGTACATACTTTCCGCCTGTGCGCCGTTATAACATACCCGCTTTCAAGGATGTGCTTTCGAGTCTGGCAAATGCATGGGAGAAAGATAGGAGTGAAATTGAAAAAATAGGCGGGCAGATCGTGAGTCATTTGCAGCAACAAAATAAAAATGAAACGGGCGACCAGCTCACCCGCGAACATTTTGACGCAATCGTAAAATCGATCACAGCCTCTTATGATTGGGGCTATGGCGGATGGGGGTCGGCCCCAAAATTTCCGCAAGCCATGACACTGGAATTCATGCTCAATCACGCGGTATCAACCAATCAAAGTGAACCTCTAAAATTAATTAAGCATTGCTTGGAGGCAATGGCTCGCGGCGGGATGTATGATGTGGTTGGCGGCGGATTCTCGCGCTACAGCACCGATAATTTTTGGCGTGTGCCTCATTTTGAAAAAATGCTTTACGACAACGCGCTCCTTGTCCGCGCCTATTTGCATGCCTGGCAGGTTACAAAAGATCCCCGCTTCAGGCGCGTTGTTGAAGAAACCCTTGATTTCACCAAACGCGAAATGACTCACGCGCAAGGCGGCTTTTATTCCTCGCTGGATGCGGATTCAGAAGGCGAAGAAGGCAGGTTTTATGTCTGGACTCTCGAAGAAATTCGTGAAGTTTTAAAAGATGAATCAGATTTTTATGAAGCGGCTTATGGAATCACCGCAGGCGGTAATTGGGAGGGAAAGACGGTTCTCCACCGCGCATTAGATGACTCCTCCCTCGCCGCCCGCTTCAAACTTAACCCGCAGGCTGTTCCCGTCATATTGGCAGAATCTCATTCCAGGCTTTACACAGTCCGCGCAGCACGCATTCGGCCTAGCACGGACGACA
>JANODZ010000328.1:0-15155 GCA_031412935.1 Anaerolineales bacterium | reverse complement strand
ATACCTCACAGGCAAATCATTACATGCCGCGTGGGCAAATACGTCCGCGTTAAATCTTGCGCATATTTCAACTGATACTGCTGATCCAAAAGATGGGAAAATTCAACGCGATGAAAATAAACGCATAACAGGTATTCTGCTTGAAACCGCCATGCAATTAGTGGAAGCTGTAATACCCGAACCATCCACTCATGAAGTAGAAACTGCCATTGAAAAAGCGCAGCCTGTTTTATGGAAGATGGGACTGACAGGCATACACGATTTCGACCGCCGAGATTCTTTCATGGCCTTGCAGAGCTTGAACGCAAATGGTAAATTAAAATTACGCGTCAATAAAAATATTCCTGTTGAAAGTGTTGAGCACGCGCACGCGCTTGGCTTACGCACAGGCTTCGGCGATGAATGGTTATGGATCGGTTCTGTCAAAGCCTTTATGGATGGCGCGCTCGGCCCGCATACTGCGGCAATGTTTCAGCCTTATGAAAACGAACCTGAGAATAAAGGTATTCTCAATATGGATGGCGAGGAATTATTTGAGTATTGCCGCAAAGCTGCCGATGTCGGTTTAAGTATGACTGTCCATGCCATTGGAGATCGCGCCAATCATGAAGTCCTCAACGCCTATCAACAATTGCGCGCTTATGAAAAAGAAAAGGGTCTGCCGCATTTGCGTCACCGCATTGAACACGTGCAAGTCCTGCATCCCGATGATGCGCCGCGTCTCGCGCAGCTCAATGTGATCGCATCGATGCAGCCCATCCACGCGCCCTCCGATATGTTCGCCGCTGACCGCTTTTGGGGAGATCGTTCGGCGCTCGCATATGCCTGGCGCACGCAATTGAATTTTGGCGCGCCCCTCGCTTTTGGATCGGACGCCCCGGTTGAATCACCCAATCCATTTTTAGGATTACACGCAGCGGTCACACGACGACGCGCAGACGGAGCCCCCTCCGCCGATGGCTGGTACCCGCAGCAAAAATTATCGCTGGCTGAAGCATTGTCCGCTTACACGCTGGGCGCTGCCTACGCCGCCTATGCGGAGCGCCGCCTTGGTAAACTTGCTGAAAACTATCTTGCAGACTTGATCGTACTTGATCAGGATATTTTTTCAATTCAGCCCAATCAGCTTCTGGAGATGAATGCCAGTGCTACGATGATAAATGGTGAATGGGTCT
Organism: Anaerolineales bacterium; assembly: GCA_031412935.1. Lineage (GTDB taxonomy): Bacteria > Chloroflexota > Anaerolineae > Anaerolineales > Villigracilaceae > Villigracilis. The sequence goes on along the minus strand of JANODZ010000328.1, from coordinate 13,980 downwards.
TGGAGAGTTAACTTATGGCGCAAACTCCATCAAAACTCAGCCCCGAAATGTTAATCCCGCGTATGGGTGAATACCTAATCCAAAAGGGGGTGATTAGTGAGGCGGATCTGCAAAAAGCGTTGGCTTATCAGCAGGAACAAATCACCAAGGGCAAACAATACGTGGTCGGCCAGGCGTTGATGGACTTAAAAATGCTCGATCGCGACACGCTTGAGCGGGTTGTTACCGAGCAACTTATCCAACTGCGCACTGCTTTGCAATCATCCAACCGTAATCTTGACCAGCGCGTAAAAGAACGCACATCAGATTTAAATGAAGCGCTTCGAAGGCTCTCAGAATTAAGTCAGATGAAATCGAACTTTGTCTCGAATATTTCACATGAATTGCGCACACCGCTCACCCATGTGAAAGGCTATCTTGAGCTGCTGGTAACTGAATCACTCGGTTCAATCACAGAAGACCAGCGTCATGCCTTACAGGTCAGTCAACGCGCCGCTACAAAACTTGAAAGTATGATCGAGGACCTGGTCATGTTCTCGCTCGCCTCGCGTGGAGAGTTGAGTATGAATTTGGAAAAAGTGGATCTTCGCCAGGTTGTGTCGTTGGCGGCCAAATCTGCTATACACAAAGCAGAAGAGAGGGGCGTACAAGTGCTGGTAGATGCTGTGGAAAATATCCCCAAGGCGCAGGCAGATCCAGAGAAGATCGGCTGGGTGGTGAATCATCTGCTCGATAATGGAATCAAATTTACCCCGACAGGTGGAAGTGTGGTGATATCGCTTAAGGAAGAAGGGAATAATCTCATCATTGTTACTGTAACAGATAGCGGAATTGGCATTCCATCAAGCCGTTTAAAGGAGATCTTTGAGCCTTTTCATCAACTGGATGCTTCCTCAACACGGCACTTTAGCGGCACAGGGATCGGTCTTTCGCTCATCCGCCAGATCATTGAGGCGCATGGATCATTATTGAACGTGCAATCTATAGAAGGAAAAGGTTCTATTTTCAAATTCCCATTATCAGCAATGAGTGATTAAACATGGATCTTGCCACCCTTTCATTTTTACATAAGGTCTTTCAGGATGTTCGACGAAAACAGGATTGGAAAGCGGCGATGGATACTTTATTTGTATCCCTGCGCGATTCTTTTATTTTTGATAATGTAGCCATATATCTTGTAGACCCGCAGACCAAAGGCTTGGAGGTTGTATATGCCCGTGCGCTGGGGCGTGGAAAAACTGCCGAAGCAGATGCCGTCTGGGGTGAGGGGCTTGCGAATGAAGTCATCAGCAAGGGAAAAACGATTATTAAAGAACCAAAAGTAGATAAACAACAAGATGAAAACCGGCTGGCCAGGGCGCACCTATTAGGGTTTCCGTTATCGATTGGGTCAAAAATAAATGGATCGGTGGTATTTATCCGTTTTGGCGGGCCGGAATATTCTGAAATGCACATTCAAATTGCATCTTTACAGTCATTCTGGGCTACAGCGCTCATTGAACGCAGAGACTTGCAAGAGGCACGCACCCAATTAGATTCTGTACAAAGACAAATGCGTTTACAGGATGATTTTGTCTCCACCATCTCACATGAGCTGCGGACGCCGCTTGGCTTTATTAAGGGATACAGCACCAGCCTTTTACGGCAGGATACAACCTGGGATAAATCAACCCAGCGTGAATTTCTTAATATAATTGATGAAGAAGCCGACCGCCTGTCGAGGCTGATTGAGAATATGCTTGAGTCAGCCCGTCTGCAAAGTAAGACCTTGCAATTTAAATTTTCCCCGGTCAGGCTTGATGCGCTTGCACGCGATGTGGCAACCCGTATCAATATGCATCACCCCAATATGAAGGTGCTATTTGATATAGAATCCCTGCCATCAGTTCACGGAGATGGTACCCGCCTCTCACAAGTCTTTGAGAATCTATTTAGCAACGCGATTAAGTATGCGCCTGACTCGGTGCTCTTTATTACGATGCGCGCCTTGGATGATAAGATTCGTGTCACCTTTAGTGATAAGGGCGAGGGCATTCTCGAAGATTACATTCCTTTTCTCTTTGAGCGTTTTTACCGTGTACCCGGTGAGCGGACGGTTGCCGGCACCGGCCTGGGACTTTATATTTGCAAGCAAATAATTATGGCACATCATGGTAATATTTGGGTAGAGTCGGTCTTGGGCGAGGGCACAACCTTTATTATTGAATTGCCGATAATAGATCCAGTGCATTGAACAGAATTTATTTTTCGTTATAAAGGAGTTTGTTATGTCTAAACGTATCCTGATCGTTGATGATGAGCCTCGTTACCTGCGCCTTTTGGAAGCAAACTTGCGTACAGAGGGGTATGAGGTATCAACCGCGCAAGATGGTGTGCAAGCCCTGGATGTTTTTTCGGTCCAGCCCATCGATCTTGTGCTGTTGGATGTGATGATGCCGCGTTTGGATGGATTTGGCGTATGCCAACGCCTGCGTGAATTTTCAAATGTGCCAATTGTTATTTTAACAGCGCGCGGCGAAGAACAGGATCGGGTCCGCGGGCTTGATCTTGGCGCAGACGATTACCTGGTTAAACCCTTTTCTGCAACCGAGTTATTGGCGCGTGTACGGGCAGTCTTGCGCCGCGCGCAAGTTCCCAATGAAACAGGACAGGCGCGCTTTTTTACACACGATGATCTTAAAATTGATTTTGCGCGCGCAGAAGTATGGCGGGGTGAGGAAGCTGTTTCGCTTTCGGCCACAGAATATCGCCTTCTTCTTCAATTTACGCATAATGTTGGCAAGATCCTTACATCAGAAGATTTATTGACCAGCGTTTGGGGAGCAGAATATAAGAACGATAAAGAGATCCTATGGGTGAGCATTGCCCGGCTGCGCCAAAAACTTGAGGTGGATGCTCATACTCCGCGTCATATTGTTACACGCTCCGGTTTGGGGTATCTGATGCCGCCCACTGAATTGTGATTTAAAAGATTTTTCCGGCGCGCAAAGGAAAATGAGCCTTGCTTGTAAAAAGATCCTTAACGGAATGTTAAAATAATTCTAAAATTAGTTATCATTTCAGCCCAAATTTAATAAAATGATAAGACAGGCAGTAGAGGAAATATGAATATCGCCCAAATCACCATACGTGCTAAGAAACTTGGTTTACTCATTCGAGATGCGCGAATGACGGAACGCCGCACTATAAAAGAGTGTGCTGATGCAATTGGTGTGAAGTCTGGTTTGTTTCGTGCGTATGAAGAGGGTCGCCGCGCCCCTTCCCTGCCGGAACTTGAAACCCTTGTCTATTATCTAAAGCTTCCGATCTCGCAATTTTGGGGGATGGAGACAAAGTCTGATTCCGCGCCTGTAGAATTACTGGATACGGCCCGTTTGATTGCCCTGCGTCAGAGGATGATCGGTGCGCTTTTACGGCAGGAACGCAACAATGTAAATATATCTATCAGACAGATCGCAACAGAAACAGGAATCAAACAAGCGCGTCTTAATTCCTATGAATTGGGTGAACGTGCCATTTCAGTGCCTGAGTTGGAGAGTATTCTCTCAGTATTGGGAAGCCGTATCGAAACCTTCTTTGATCAGAACGGACCTATTGGGCAATGGATGACCAGCCAGCGAGCCTTGCAGAAATTCCTGGAATTGCCGGAAGACATGCAAAATTTTGTCTGTCAACCGGTCCACCGGCCCTATATTGAGCTGGCCATAAAACTTAGCGATATGTCAAGGGAAAAATTGCGTTCTGTAGCAGAGGGTCTGCTGGATATAACGCTTTAAGTAAAATGACTCACCCCACCCATCAGGTAAATTCACGATCATGTCACCCGAACCCCCCGACCTTGCTGAACAAGGCAATCAAGCCTTTAAGAATAAAAAATTTTTAGAAGCCGCTGAATTATTCAGTCAGGCCGCTCAAGGATTTAACCAGAACCATGCAGAATTGCTCGCGGCTGAAATGAAGAATAATATGAGCGTGGCTTTACTACAAGCCGGCAAGCCTCAAGAATCGCTTGAGGCTGTATTGGGTACCGATATCATTTTTGAAGGTCTAAAAGACATTAAAAGGCAGGGTCTGGCATTTGGGAATCAAGGCGCCGCTCTCGAAGCGCTAAAGAGATATGATCAGGCAATTTTTGCTTATGAACGTTCTGCCGAATTATTTGCCCAGGCCGGGGAGGGAGATTTGGCAGCCATGGTTATAAAATCTTCCGCAGGCATAAAACTCAAAACAGGCAAGATCACCGATTCAGCTATTAAGATGATCGGCGCCCTGGATGTAAAAGAGAATCCAAGTTTCTTCGAACGTATTCTAAGAACCCTCCTTCGTTTTATCAAATGATCAATCTTAGTATGCAGTGTCGTCGTGCGGTCGCGCAAGATCACGACCCGATCGCTGCCCTTACATATAATGAACCAAACATCCACCGACATTTGGATTGGCATACTCCGCTCGAGTGGATAGGCTCGCCAAATTACTGGGTTCTTGAAGAAGGCCGGCGCATTAAAGCCGCATTGGCTTTCCCGGAAGATCCGCCGCACGTGGCGTGGATCCGTTTTTTTGGTTATCATCAGGACCTTTCCGGGCAACAAGCCTGGTCTTCTCTTTGGGAAGCCGCGCAGAGCGATATCAGCGGCACAAACATCCAAACTCACATTGCCGCGATCGTGGTTAAACAATGGTTTCAGACTTTCCTGATTTCCAGTGGTTTTGAATTAAAACAAAATATTGTTCTACTCGAACTAATGAACGAAAATATTAGAACTTTTTCTCTCCCTCAAGGAATTCGGATTCGCGCCATGCAAACTGCTGATATATTTGCTGTTGCCAAAGTGGATCTTTCAGCCTTTGGACAATTCTGGCATAACACAGCAGATGTACTTCAAAGAGCACATTTACAATGCGCAAGTGCCACGGTGGCAGAAGATGATTCGGGTGTAATTGGGTATCAACTCAGCACGAAGAATCCCCTTGGGGCACACCTCGCCAGGCTTGCGGTCCTGCCTGAAGCGCAATCCAGGGGAGTAGCCTCTGCGTTGGTCAGTGATCTGATACAGTCGTTGGGCGCAAATCAATTAAACAGGCTTTCTGTCAACACTCAGGCGGATAACTTCCCATCTTTAGCCCTCTATAAAAAATTGGGTTTTGTTCACACAGGCGAACACTTCCCCGTGCTGGTTTTCCCAATAGGTGTTTAATGACAGAGATCGTTTTTCCTGCACGCGTCATGCGAAGATTTGTAGAAACTCTTTCGTTGGAAATCGGAATCGAAACCTTCTCTGCTGCGCTTTTAAAAGCAGGCTTACCCGCAGAGTGGGCGCACCCGGCACACTTTTCTGCTTTGGATGATGTGCGAACGGCCCAAGCCTATGCGCGCCTGCAATCCGCATTACGCACATATTATGGGCGCGGCGCGCGCGGTATATTATTACGCATTGGCGCAAAACTTTGGGATTATTTATTGAACGATTCTTCGTTTGGGATCAAAACACAAGCTGCGCTCATTCGTGGGCTTCCCAAATCTTTGCGACGTAAACCCACATTGGAATTACTTGCACGCATTCTTAATGCGAATACGGGAAGTATAACGGTTCATACCCTCGACCTTGACCTGCTTCTGGTTGACCAAACATCTCCGTCGACCCTAAATCAATCCGACAACACGCCGATCTGTTTTGTAACCTTTGGTTTGATCCGTGAATGTTTATACTGGGCTGATGGGCAGATATATGATATTGAAGAACGCGCCTGCCGCGCCACGGGCGCACGTCAATGTGAATTTATGATCACCACGGGAGGCTGAAATGAAACATGTAGAAATGAAATGGAAAGCGCGCGATGGATTGGATATTTTTGCGCAGAGTTGGGAGCCGGCTACAATGCAGCCTAAAGCAGTGGTCTGTCTCGTGCATGGGCTGGGTGAACACACTTCGCGTTATGCACATGTTGCCGATGCATTTGGGAAAGAAGGCTACGTACTCTTCGGTGCAGATTTACACGGACATGGCCGCTCGGGCGGCGCACGCGGACATATTTCCTCCATAGATGATTTTATGCAGGATATTGATGAATTGCTGGATCAGGCGCGCATGCGCTATGCAAGCCTGCCGATCATATTATATGGACACAGCCTCGGCGGTATTCTTGTTTTACATTACGGTTTGATTCGTAAACCAAAGATCAAAGGCGTTATTGCTACCAGCTCCGGCTTACGGACCGCCTTGGAAGACCAGCCGCTAAAAATAGCAATGGCAAAAGCGCTTGGATCAATAATTCCAACAGTTTCCATCGCAAGCGGATTGGATACGAACGCCATTTCTCGGGACGAAAATGTAGTAAAAATTTACAACAATGATCCTCTCACGCATGAAAAGGTCTCGCTTGGTTTTGGGAAGACAATGATCGCTGTCATCGCCTGGACCTTAGCTCACGCAGGTGAGTTCCCCCTTCCCCTTTTACTTATGCATGGGAGAGCAGATGCCATAGCATTCCCATCCGGTAGTATGGAATTCGCGTCCGCTTTGAAAGAAAAGTGTACGTTGGTGTTATGGGATGAGGCATACCATGAACTTCATAACGAACCCGAGAAGGATGAAGTATTCAAAACCATGATCATCTGGATGGATGCGCGTTTGCGTGAATGAAATATATGAGCCTATTAATGAATTACTGGACAAATCCATTTGCACGTGGCACAATCAATAAGCTATAAATTCAAATCACAGGAGTTAGCATGAGTAATATACCCGAAATGAGCAAGCGGCAGGCACGCCGCGAACAGATACGACGCAAGGACAAACGCGGGCGGCTGATTGGGATTGGTCTTACCATCATCGGCGCGAGCCTTGTCGCTTTTTTGATCATCTATCCGAATGTGAAACCGGCTGCCGCTGTGTTGACAGCCGTGCCGCAATCCTATCCACTGGCTGACAAGACTTCATTAGGCGATCCAAAAGCGCCGGTTAGAATTGATGCATATGAAGATTTTCAATGCCCCGCCTGCCGCAGATATACGCAGGAAATCGAACCTCTTATTATCGAAAATTTGATTGCTACCGGAAAGGTTTATTATGTTTTTCATAACTACCCCTTTCTTGATGGCGCTGGCGCAGGCAATAAAGGCGAGTCGGACCAGGCCGCTAATGCTGCCATGTGCGCTTCTGAACAGGATATGTTTTGGGAAATGCACGACACAATTTTTGCCAATTGGAATAGCGAGAACCAGGGCGCTTATGCTGACAGGCGATTAACAGCGTTCGCAGAAAAAACCGGCCTGGATATGATTTCTTTTGATGCCTGTTTTAAAGCCAATAAATATAAAACTGAAATTCAAGCTGATTTTGATGGCGGGAATGCTGTTGGAGTTCAAGGCACACCCAGTATTTTTGTAAATGGCACCATCGTAAAGCCTGGATTTATTCCTTCCTATGATGATGTGCTCCAAGCTGTAGAAGCAGCTTTAGCTGGTACTGTGCAATAGGCTTTTCTAGAAATGATAAAAGGATACGGCGTCATTGACGCCGTATCCTTTTTAGATCCTGAGTTCCCCTTAATCCTCTATCGCAGTATTCTTGTTTACGATGCCTTGCTGCCATGCATACACGGCTACTTTCGTGCGATCTGCAAGATGCAATTTGCTAAGGATGTTGCTGACATGCCCTTTTACCGTATTTTCGCTGATGACGAGTTTTTCGGCGATCTGACTGTTGGTAAGTCCGTTTGCGATTAATTTTAATACATCTGTTTCACGGTCCGTTAGATCGGTGAAAAGCGGTTGTTCTTCGCCGTTTTCCCCGCGAATCGTTTGTAGAACGCGCGCTGCTACGCGTGGGTGCAGGGTTACTTCACCCAATACCGCGCGGTGCAGAACTTCCGCGAGTTTTTCCATTTTCATGTCCTTCAAAATATAAGAGATCGCGCCTGCCTTTAATGCGGGAAAGATATGCACATCTTCATGATACGAGGTGAGCACCACGATTTGTGTGCGCGGGCTGATCTGTTTGACACGGCGCGTGGTCTCAATGCCGTCTATACCCGGCATGATCAGATCCAGCAGGACAATATCGGGGATCAAATCAGCAACCATTCCAAGCGCCTCCTCTCCTGAAGAAGCTTCGCCTACTACATGAAAATCAGGGATCGTTTCAAGGTAGGATCGTATTCCATTGCGCACCACTTCATGGTCGTCTGCGATCAATATACTTGTGCGGTGATGTTTCATATTAAATCTCCTGCGTTAGTTTTTAATGGGTAATTGTATGATCAAACGCGTCCCTTGCCCCGGCGCGCTTTGAATTTGAAGAGTACCGCGAATACTTGTGAGGCGTTCACGCATCGAGCGGAATCCCATGCCGTTTGCTCTTTGATCCATGTCGAATCCGCAGCCATCATCGGCGATCAGCGCTTGTAAGGAATCCATCTCATAAACGAGTGAAACCTCCACGCGCTTCGCCTTACTATGACGCGCCACGTTAGCCAGCGCCTCCTGGATGATACGATAAATGGCCTGCTCCGTTTCCAGTGGCAGGGATCGTTCATTCCGCACCGTGAGTTTGACCTCTGTGTCGTTACGGTTTTCCCACTCGAAGACATATTCCCTTAAAGTAATCGGCAGTCCCTTTTCCTGTAAAGCGATGGGATAGATCTCCTGTATCAGGAAAGTTAACTCCTGAATCACCTCAGACACCAGAGTTTCTGCTTCTTTCAAATGAGATTTTACCGCTTCCGGTCTTGTCTTCAGGATGCCGTTGGCTGTGCCCAACTGCGCAAGGGCGGCGAATGCTTTTTGTTTTGCGCTGTCATGCAGGTCACGCGCGAGGCGGTTGCGTTCCTCTACGACGGCAAGATCCTTGGTTTGTTCAAAGAGTTCCATATTTGCAATGGATAACGATGCGCGATTCACCAGCGCTGTAAACAGCCGAATTGTATCTTCGTTAAGTGCATTGGGGCGTGTATAGGCTACGTTGAACACTGCTATTGCTTTGCCCTCCAGGACAATCGGAAAATGCGCAAAGGATTGAATGCCTTCGTTGCGGATGACGGTTTGAATATCGCCTCGCAGGGATTTGAGATCAAGATCTGAAACAATGACAGGGTTGCCTGTCTTCATTGCCTTGCCGACCATTCCTTCGCCATCTTCAAAGTTAAGAGCGTATAAGGTTTCAGGGAGAAAGCTATGGCTTACGAGCGGCATTATTATTTGCTGTTCTTCATTCCAGGCAAAAACCACGCTTCGATCTGCTTTAAGGATCGAGGTGGATACATCCACAAGCGTTTGGAAGGTCTGATGCAATGTGACATTTCGCAGAATCCTTTCATCGGCCTCATATAAGGCTTCTATCTCATTAGTGCGTTTTTGAAGGTCTGACGTGCGTTTTTGAACGAGGTTCTCCAATTCGCGGCTGCGTCTTTCAATACTTTTGACACGCCAACTATATCCGCGTGAAATGGCCGCGCCAAGCATAAGCAGAAACAGACTACGAAACCACCAGGTCTCCCAAAGCGGGGGGATGATCGTCACTGTTATGGATTGGCCCTGCTCGTTCCAAACGCCGTCGCTATTTGAACCGCGCAATATTAATGTATAGCTGCCACCGGGCAGGTTGGTGTATCGTCCGTTCCTTTGACTGCCAATATTTTGCCAGTCTGTATCAAATCCTTTTAGTATATATGAATATTGATTTTTGGCAGGCTGCCCATATGCCAGCGCGGTGAATTCAAATTCAAATGAGTCTTGCGGCCATGCGAGTGTGATCTCTTGCAGGTATTCAGTAGTTCTGTTTGAATTTAATGGGACGCCATCCAGGGTAATGGAGGTCAAGGCCAGGTTGGGAGGCTGGGGAAAGTCTTTGATCTCTTTAGGCAGGAAAATGTTCAGCCCATTAATACCTCCAAAATATAGTTTCCCATTCTGGTCTTTTGCAAAAGCGTTTTGGTTAAATTCGTTACTTTGCAATCCGTCACTGGCAGTGAAGTTTCGAAAAGCCATGGTTTTTGTGTTGAAACGGGATAAGCCGAAGTTTGTACTGATCCATAGATTGCTAGAATCGTCTTCAAGGATGCCGTAGATCACATCATTGGGCAGTCCATTTTTTTCTGTGAAGCGGGTGAATGAATCTGTTTCGGGATTATAGCGATTCAATCCACCGCCAAATGTACCAACCCAAAGCATACCGTTTTTATCCTGGGTGATGCTTGTGATCGAATCATTTCCAATGCTGGTTATATCATCCGCGTCATATTTGTATTGGATGATTCCAGCCTTTTGTGGGTTGATGCGTTTTAATCCATCATTAAGAGTGCCCACCCAATAGTTGTGTTTGTTATCTTCAAAAATGACATCAATTTGATCTCCGACAAATCCACTCGGTTCGTTTTCCTCGGTTTCGTATGGCGTAAAAGATTTATCAAGATCACTATATTGAAAAAGTCCGCGCCCGCTGCCGATCCATATATTCCTGGCAGGGTCTTCATAGATAGCGTAGATGGGTGTGTTGGAGATACTGTTTGGGTTGAGGGCGTCAAGCTGAAAATGGGTGAAAACACCTGTTGTTGGATCAAACTGGTCCAATCCCCGGGTCATTCCAATCCATAAAACACCTTTATGATCCATCTGGAGCGCAATCACATTATCGCTGCTAAGGCTTTGTTCGTTCGTTATATCGTGCTGGAAATGAGTGAATTGATTCGTAGCAGGATCGAACCTGTCCACTCCGAGGTTTGTGCCGATCCATACAATCCCTGTTGCATCGACTGTGATCGGAAAGATCAGATTGCCACTCAGGCTGTTCGAGTCATCCGGGTTGTGGCGATAATAGGTGAATTTATCCTGTTGACGATTATATTTATTTACGCCCCCGCCCTCAGTACCCACCCAGAGCACATTGCTATTATCTTCGTAAATTGAATTTATGGAATTATTGCTGATGGTGTTTGATACCCCCACTTGATTTTGGAAGTGTGTGAATTTTCCATCAGTTTCATTTAATCGATCCAACCCGTTGTTGGTGCCGATCCATAACCCGCCGGAGCGGTCTTTGTAAATAGTGTCGACTGAATTACCCGCGAGGCTGTTTGGGTTATCCCCGGAATTATTAAAGCGCGTGAAATATTTTCCTGCCACTTCAAAACGGTTTATTCCATTTGCTGTGCCCACCCACAAAGTGCCGCTTTTTCCTTCGGCAATGCTAAGGACGCGGTTGTTGCTCAGGCTGGTGGCCGCCTCTTCACTATACTTAAAAACCTGGAATGAGTCTTTATTTTTATTGTAAATGTTTACACCTGCATTTTTGGTGCCAACCCACAAGCTGCCGCCTGAATCTTTGAAAATAGTGGAGACCAAATTACTGCTCAGGCTGAATGGGTCGTCAGGCGAGGCGCGATAGTGGCTGAATTTTTCTGTTTCGTAATTATAAAAATCAAGGCCATACTCTGTACCGATCCACAATCCTTTCTCGTCTCCAAGCAATGTCGAGATTTGATTATTACCCAGGCTTTCCTGGTCTATAGCATCGTGTGTGAAATGTTTGAATTTGCCTGTGACAGGGTTGTAGCGATTTAAACCCCCCCAGCGCGTGCCCACCCATAAATAGCCAAATGTGTCTTCTGTCAGGGATGTGACCCAACGATCACTTAAGCTGTTTGGATCGTCTACATCCGGTTTGTAGATCTTGAAACTGTATCCATCGTAACGGTTAAGACCGTCTTGCGTGCCGAACCATAAAAAGCCCAAGCGGTCTTGCAGAATGACATTTACTGAACTTTGTGAAAGACCCTCTTCGAGACTGAATTGTTCGAAACGGATGTTTTGGCTGTAGATCGGATTCGGTAATACTATGTTCGTTGGAAACGTACCAGGTTGAGCTTCTGGTAATGTAGCAGGATTGAGCGAGTCTAGTGCAGGGATAGGGGTTACCATCCCGCAGGAGTTGGTGAGCAGGGTGAGAAAAAAAGCCGCAAGGATGAGATGCGTACGCATAATTAACATCAATTATATGCGCTTTGTAAAGGCTTGGCGTTATTAAGTACCCCTCTAAAGGGTTGTTTTTTTGTATGGTGAGAATTGGGGCGGGATGTGAAAAGCATTGCTAAAGAACCGCACGAATGTGGGGGCAAAGACACTTATCCAGACCCATGACGGTTCCTCGAAGAGTTTGTATTATATAGCTACTGTTTAGCGGACAGGCTTCTCTCCTCACAAGAAAGTATTTCCGCATATATACAGGCGAGGCGGAGGTCAGAATTACGCGCTGGCTTCCGCCTCTCAGTTTACTCATCAAATACAAATATGGAAGGAGGTGGCCGCTTGTAAATTTTTGATTGCCTTTGCCTTTGACTTTTTTGTTCAATTTAATAATAAGGAGATTTGAGAATGAAACTGAAAAATGTATATGCTCTATTTAGTTTGCTGATTGTCTTAAGCATGATGCTGGCCGCATGTCAGCCGGCTACATCTGAAGCAAATGAACCGCCTGCAACCGAGGCTTCCGCCGCAACTGAAGCGCCGACGATGACTGAACGTCACGGCGGCTGGCTGGATGAAATTGATGTATCTGTCGTAGCCGGTGAGTCTGCCATCACACAACTGCAAGCCGGCACAATTGATTATTTTACATTTAACCTTGCATCGAATGTGTATCCCGCCATCAAAGAATCCGGCTTATCCAGTACGCAATCCCTGGGCGGATATTATGGCATCAGTCTTAATCCTGCTGTGTTCACCGATACAAAGGTTTTGAATCCCTTTTCGAATCGCAAGATCCGCGAAGCCTTGAACTGGTTGATTGACCGCAACTATGTCAATCAGGAAATTTTTGCAGGCGGTTCCCTGCCGAAATTGTTAGGGATTACCACCCAGCTCGTGGAATATACCAACCTGATCGATACCGCCCGCGCGTTGGAATCCAAATATGCCTATAATGTCGAAAAGGCGAAAAAGGTTATTGATGCTGAAATGCCCGGCCTGGGCGCAGAACTTGGCGCAGACGGCAAATGGCAATTTAATGGCGCGCCCGTCACACTGGCATTCATGATCCGCTCAGACGGCGATGGAACTCGTAAGCCGATCGGCGATTATGTTGCTAATCAGTTGGAAAGCGTTGGCCTCACGGTGGACCGTCAATATAAGACCTCCTCAGAAGCCTTCCCGATCTGGTTGGGGACTTCGGCTGTGGATGGGCAATGGCATATGTACACCGCCGGTTATGGTGTTTCCGGCCTCGGCTCTCTGCGTGATGAGAGCGGCAATATTCAACAGAATTATTTGAACACAAGTGTTCAGGCCGGTGAGCCTTATATCTCTAATGTGTCGGACCCTGAATTTCAAAAACTTGGAGATGATCTGGCGCAAGGGAAATACTCATCGAAGGAAGAACGCGATGCCTGGATGGCGAGGGCGCTCGAACTCTCAATGGAAGATTCACTCTTCGTATGGGTGATCGACCAGCAAACCTACGCCCCGTACAACAATAATGTTCAAGCTACCTACGATCTTGCCACAGGCCCTGAATCTACGAATGTCGGCCCTTATAACCTGCGCTTTATCGGACAGGAGGGCGGCACGATGAAGCTTGGCACCAACGACCTTTTCACCCAACCCTGGAACACTGTTGGCGGAAGCAATTGGGTTTGGGATTCTCACGTTATGCGTGCCACCACAATGGGTACTTCCAATATCTCTGGTGGCGGCGGCTTGATGGCTGACCCATATACCGGGCTTGCGTACCCCCAGCGGATTGAGAGTGCCGAGTTAACGTATAAAGAAGGCTTGCCCATCAACCAGAGTCTGGATTGGTTAACGGTTAAGACCGCCCCGCAAATTGATGTCCCCGCTGATGCATGGGTGGATTGGGATGCAAAAGAGCAAAAGTGGATCACCGCCGCGCAGAAGTTCCCGGATGGTCTTACTGCCAATGTCAAGAGTGTAGTGGTCTATCCCGATGACTTATTCGATACAGTCAAGTGGCATGATGGCAGCCCGATCTC
>JANODZ010000327.1:0-5277 GCA_031412935.1 Anaerolineales bacterium | reverse complement strand
TTGTGATACGTTTCAAAGCCAAGGTCGTTGATGAAGCCGCTTTGTTCCGCGCCAAGAAGATTTCCGGCACCCCGGATATCCAGATCACGCATGGCTACTTTAAAGCCATCACCGAGGTCGGAGAATTCTTCCACAGCAGCCAATCGTTTGCGAGAATCTGATGAAAGCATAGAGGCCGGGGGAGTCAACAAGTAGCAAAATGCTTTCTTATTGGATCTTCCCACCCGGCCGCGCATCTGGTGAAGGTCACTAAGCCCGAACATATGTGCCTGGTTGATCATGATGGTATTGGCGTTAGGGATGTCGAGACCGGATTCAATGATGTTTGTGGAAACCAGCACATCATATTCTCCTTCTATAAAGCGAACCATGACTTTTTCCAATTTGTCCCCCTCCATTTGACCATGGGCGATGCCTATGCGGGAGTCCGGGACAAGCTTGTACAAGGTATTAGCAATACTTTCTATATCACTTACCCGGTTGTGAACGAAGAAGACCTGGCCCCTTCGGCGAATTTCAAGGCTTACCGCATCGCGAATAATTTCTTCATTGAACGTTTGCAGCTCTGTCGTAACCGGCTGGCGGTTCGGCGGAGGGGTTGCAATAATACTCAGATCGCGTGCCCCCATCAGGGAGAAATGGAGGGTGCGAGGAATGGGCGTAGCCGTTAATGTAAGCACATCGACGCTGATGCGAAGTTCTTTCAACCGGTCTTTTGCTTTAACACCGAATTTTTGCTCCTCATCGATAACCAAAAGCCCCAGGTTCTTGAATTGTACATCCTTGCTGATTACGCGGTGCGTTCCAATGAGGATATTTACTTTCCCCTCGCCCGTATCCCGCAGGATTTGTTTTATCTCTTTTTCTGTTTTGAAACGGGAGACATATTCTATCCGCAGGGGAAAGTTTGCAAGACGCTCGGAGAACGTACGGAAATGTTGCATAGCAAGGATTGTCGTGGGGACCAGTATAGCCACTTGCTTGCCGTCTGCGGTGGCTTTGAAAGCAGCCCGGATGGCTATCTCTGTCTTCCCGAAACCGACATCCCCGCAAATCAGGCGGTCCATTGGGTGTGGCGACTCCATATCCCTTTTTACGTCTTCCGTAGCCTTAGCCTGATCGGGAGTATCTTCATAAATGAAAGAGGATTCCAGTTCCGCTTGAAGAAAACTGTCAGACGAAAAGGCGAATCCTGGCGCTTTCTTGCGTTTTGCGTAGAGTTCGATGAGGTCGCGCGCAATGTCCTTAACCTGTTTTCTTACGCGCGCTTTCTTGTTTGCCCATTCGTCAGAACCCAACTTACTGATAGCGGGAGGTGCCCCATCGCGCCCGGAATACTTTGCGATCTTGTGCAGGGAGTGAATGCTGACATACAACATATCGTTGTCGCGAAATACAAGGCGTACGGCTTCCTGCTCTTTACCGTTTACCTCTTTCTTTTCGAGGCCGGCAAATTTGCCGATGCCATGATCGATGTGGGTGACAAAATCGCCAGGCTGGAGGCTCTGTAATTCACGGAATGTAAGCGCTTTCGATTTTGTGAATTTCTCCTTTGTCCGGTATCGGTGGAAACGGTCAAAGATTTGATGATCAGTATAGCAGACCAGCTTGAGCGTGTGATCAACAAATCCATGGCACAAGGGAAACTCGAGTGGCTGAAATTTCAGCATCGGTTGGATTTCTTCAAAAATTCCCTGAAGCCGGTCCAGCTGCCGGGACTGTTCAGCAGCTATAAAATTGGAATATTCCTGCAATTGATGGTCAATCAGGTCTTTGGCGAGCAATTCAAAATTTTTGTTGAAAGACGGCTGCGGGGAGGAGCGAAACTCAATTGATTTCCCTCCCGGGAAGAATGTACGACTGCCGAATTCGATGATACTGTGCGTGCGCAAGTGCTCAATGAATAGTTCCGGCGTTACGAAGAGATGCTGCGGCTCGAGAGCAAGCTTGGTGTTACCGCTTTCAGCAAGGATTCGGTCAAATCCTGAACTGGCTTTTTCAAAGCACGTAGAGAGGATATCAAGGGTACGCTGCACATCTTTGATCCACAACTTGGTACCCTGCGGAAGAAACTCCAGAAGGGATTGACGATCTTCCTTCATCAGGCGCGTCTGCACATTAGGCATAAGGCTGACCTTATCTACAAGTTCAACTGATAATTGTGAACCTGGGTCGAAACTGCGGATGCTGTCGACCTCATTCCCGGAAAGTTCGATACGATATGGAAGTTCATTGGCGAACGAGAAGACGTCAATTATTCCGCCGCGGATGGCGAACTGCCCGGCTTCATATACAAAGTCGGTTTTTTCAAAATCGTAAGAGAACAAGAATTCTTCAAGGAACGCGTGGTCGAGTTTGGATTTGGTCTCTACAACAAACGTGTTGCTAGCCAGGGATTGCTTGGTGATTACTTTTTCAGAAAGGGCCTCGGGGTAGGTAACGATGAGTTGCGAACCAATAAGGGTACTTAAGCTGTTGAGTGCTTCGGCCCGCATAAGGACGTTGGCGTTTTCTGTTTCGTCATATTCGTACGGGCGTTTGTACGACATAGGAAAGAAGAACACCTCCTTGTCTTCCAACAGATTCTGGACATCACTAAAGAATGCAGCGGCGAGGTCTTTATCGTCAAGCACGATCAAGTGGGTAGTGCGGAGGCTGCGGTGGAGAGAGGCGACAAGAACGGCATCCAGGCTCCCAGTAAGGCCTTTGAGGCGCAGGGGTTTTGATGAAGACGCACGAATCCCCTCAGCCAGGTTTTGAAACAGGCTATCCGATTGATACAGGGAAAGAAAATCTGCCGCCTTCACGTTCCGTCGAAGGAGGCAAAAGTAGGGGAATCGTTGGTAAGTTGTTGGTTGTTCGTGCCTATTGGTCCAGCCCGCCATGGCCTTTGGGCAGAATGCGGGGATTGAATATGGGCTTTAGCAAAAACCTTGGCTACACTTTGCTAAATTTGATTTATGGATAATGTCAAGCTATTGGTTCTGTTTCTCACCATAACCTGCGTGTTGTTCCTCTTAATTGGATTAATTCGGCCTTGGGCTATGCTTTGGTGGGAGGACGTGCAGAACCGAAGCAAAGTCATCAAATCATATGGGTCGTTGGCGATTTTCTTTGCAGTTCTGTACAAGGTACTGCTGTATTACTACCCGTAAACCGATTACCTGAATCGCTCCGCTAGAATAGCTACCGGTTTTTCCGCGCGCGCACAAATCAAATAGGCCTTTCCGCCCTCCTCCAACCCCGTTCTCTTTTTTATTTCTTCTACTGATAGCGGGTAATTGCGCGTGAGGATGTTCACATACCCCTCATCGAACTTCTTTTTCAGTTTCTTGTCGAGTGCCACACGTTCGACAACCTTAAACATTCGGCCAGGAAATTCCGAAACCTTATCGTCGGATGTGTACAGATGGGTGTCAGGCGCCAGCTTAAGCAAGCGGTAACGTTCACCCACAAGTTTAAAGGCACCCGCTTTCAATATTGCCGAATGGGGTTCATACAGGTAGGTAAGGGGCAACGAAAAATGAGCGCGAGCGTGCTTTTCCTGAGACCAGGTAAAGGCAAAAGGCGTTGGCTCCCCCTCTTTGTCAAGATCAACGGCGTGAATCGTTGGCTCCTTGGGGGCTTCATGCCTTAAACCAATCAGAAGTTCTTTACACTCATTCTCGATGGCGAGAACAATGAACTGATCCACGTTCTTCATGGCCCGATAGGCGTGGGTCAAGTCAAGCAAGGGGGAAGACTTGATCAATACGTGAAGGGCCTTTTTTAACAGCAATGATTTCAAGTCGACGACATTAGGGACACTATCCTCCAGCCGAACGACCTTTCTGCTACCGGAGCGGCGTGAGGGGTCTGAAAAAAGCAGATCGAAGGCCATGGTGTTTTCGCGAAGGAAATCTTCGGCGCCTTTGTTGTAGTACCGAATGTTCGTAGCTCCAAGCAGGCCGTGATTGTGCTCAGCTATTTTTAGGAGGTCTTCGTCAGGCTCAATGTAGTCGACGATAGAGAAGACCTGGCTAAGGTAGAATGTATCAACACCGAATCCACCGGTCAGGTCTGCGGCATGGTGCCCGTTTACAAGTCCTTGTTTGTATTTTGCTGTTGCCTGCGAAGAGCACTGCTCCAGATTGATGGCCGGGGGGTAGATTATGCCTGGCGTGTTGTACCAGTGCGCAAGCTTTTCTTTTGCTTTTCTCCTACCCAAAATTTGTTGAGCGATCCATGCGGTTGGCACTCCAAGGATCTCTTTGTGCTTGAGTAATAGTTTCTGAAGATCGATATGTTCGTTCGATGCGATGTATTCTTGTACATCCGCCCGGGTTAAAATGGAAATCATGTCAGTCGTCACATCGAGTCCCTCACAGTATGGCAATCAAGTAATCATGGCCGAAGTAGCTACCGAATAAAATAGGAGAGAACACCTGTAAGAATCAGAATCCCGCCGGTGATGATTCCTGCGTTGTGCTCGATAGCGTGCCAGTTTAGTTTGAGAAGGCCTTTGTACGTAATCCGGACCCATGTCACCATTCCGGCGACAGTTATTATGGTATATCCCACGGCCAGTGAGGCAGCAAACCAAAACCCTTGAGCTCCAGCCAGTAAGAAGTAAGGTTCAATTTCAAAGCAAGGTGAAAGGAACATGGCAAGGACAAGGGTGAAGATGATCCTTTTGTGCGAGGCTTTTTCTGGGTGACCATGCATATGAAAGTGATGATGCCGGCTATGCTGGTAGATATAGAACACACCCAAAGTAATCAACATTCCCGGGGCGATGTAGGTTGTAAAGCTTTCCAAGACTTCGGCTAAAGTAGATCCGAGAAGGGCCAGCGCCATCCCGATGAGTACAGTACTTATGGCGTGTGACAAGCCGGCAATAATCGTCACTCGTGTAGTTTGTGCCAGCGTCCACCCTTCCTTTTTTCCAATAGCCAGGATGGGATTCAGTACTAAGTCCATAAACAACAACTTTTGCTCCCCCCATTACACATAAGGCTGGTAATAGACTAAGAAAAACTTATTGAACTTACCATAATAATGGAAAATACTTGAAAATATGGATTGATATTCTAACTCCTAAACAATTGTTGTTTTCTGAACCAATGATTGAAAAATTAAGGAAAAAACATAATGTTTTGTGTACCTCACGATCATATGATGAAGTCTCTAAACTTGCAAAAATTCGAAACTTTGACCTAGTTTGTGTTGGAAAACATGGGGGAAGTGAAAAATATGGTAAACTTGAGGCCAGTATTAACCGTATAAAAAAACTATCTT
>JANODZ010000326.1:0-3103 GCA_031412935.1 Anaerolineales bacterium | reverse complement strand
CCGTTCGCCCGAAACTCCTCGATAATTTTCTTATTCCAATCATTTACTTCAGCCATGTAGGATCTCCTTTGGAATACAGACGCATACTGCCGGTTAGGTGTTACCTTGTATTTCTTATATCGCCTTATTCTTTGTTTGTGAACGTTAACCCGCCATCGCGAACAATTGAGAAATAATTATTTAATGACCGTAATGGCTAATTTCATCCCATCGTTATAATGCCTTGTGATAAGACAGGAAAACTCCAATGGCATTGAGATGGCTGTATCAGGAAATGTAAATTGGACAGTTACCTGCGCACCGGCTCCTAATTGGTCTCTTGAAACAACCAGCAAGGCAGTTTGCAGAGCTGCGTTAAGACTGCCCACAATTGAAACAGGCTGGGAAATATTAAAGTTGTGAGTGTGTGTTCCTTTATTGGTGATCACAAAGGTGTAAGGCACGCCAACATGGAAAGTTGTCAATGAAGAGTCAATGGTATTATCGTCCAGGGTTATACTCACATCGCTAGTATTTGTTACAGCGGATGGTTCGATAGTGGCAGGCTGAAGGGACGGCTGTTGTACCACCGGAGCTTGCGTCGCCGTTGGCGCAGAAGTTCCACAAGCGGTGACAAGGGTCAAGAGGATTGCAATAACAACCAGTAAAGTAATTTTTTTCATTCCTATTTCTCCTTAATTGATATATGAAATTGTAATCTCACACTCACCTACGGATAAAGACTCTAATCATTTGCTCATCTGCATATATTCATCGCCTTGTAAATTTAGTTTTCAAGTTTTACAATGCTGTGTTTCGTTTATATACTTTCTTCCCAATGATGTGCCAATTCGATTAGAATTACGCAGTTTCTACAAAATACAGAATAAATACAGCGGTGAATTAATTTTTCGAGGAGGCACGGATGGGTTTAAAAAGGGATGTCAGCCTGAATACTGCTCTGCGCTACAAAGGTCAAGGTCCATATCTTACCTATATCCTGCATCGCATCGGCGGTTTGGGCATGGCTATTTTTATTACAACACATATTCTCGCTACATTTTTCGAGGGAAAAGGCTGGGAAATTGGACGGTTCATCAACTTTATTTACACCAGCCCGTATTTTCAGATTTTCTTCATGTTTTGCGTGCTGTTCCACGCCATCAACGGCATGCGTATTACGCTGCTTGACTTATTTCCAAAATTGATCTTATATTATCGTCAGGCGATCATGATCGAGTGGGGTATTTTTATGGTGCTGTATGGCTTTGCAGTGATCAGCATCGTCACCACTGCAATTGCGAGACTCGGATGAACCAGGCAAACTCAAGAAACCTTCCCCTTTCAAAACGCGGCATGAATTTTGAAACCGTCATGTGGCTCTTCACCCGCCTGACCGCGCTTGGAATGTATGCTTTCATCCTGATTGGTGTGATTGGCGCGCTGATGATGGGCGCTCAAAACCAGATGAGTTTTATCGAAGTGTTACGCTGGGCATTAGTCACCAACCCCGGCCACGTGCAATATACAAATGTGCCGAATATTGCACCCTGGGCCACAACTTTCTGGAGATTGGTTGCAAGCGGAATGTTCCTGACCGCCTCGTCTCATGGTGTGCATGGTGTCATCGAGATCCTGGATGATTACTTTGCCAGGGCTTCGCAACGGCGATGGACGCGCATCCTGAATATAATCGGCTTTACGATCATAGCCCCAATTGGGTTGTTTATTATTTGGACAGCGTAGTTCTTTTTTACCACAAAGGGTCACGACACTTGCGCCGCACTGCGTTCCCTGACACTGCCCGCCAGGGCAGGTGTGTTGCAGTGCAGGTGAGGAACACAAAGGTTTTACGTTCTTCCTTAGTGACACTTTGTGACCCTCAGTGGTTAATGTTTTTTTCTCAGGAGTAATTCATGGCAAAAGTTCATCAATTTGATGTAGTCGTTGTCGGCGGCGGCGGCGCGGGACTCATGGCGGGGCTGTACGCATCCAAGACGGCGAAGACCGCTGTCATCAGCAAAATGTATCCCACGCGTTCACACACGGGCGCGGCGCAGGGCGGTATCTCTGCCGCGCTGGGCAACTACGAAGAAGACAAACCCGAATGGCACATGTACGACACCGTCAAAGGATCGGATTATTTGGGCGACCAGGATGCGATCGAGTTCATGACCAACGAAGCGATCGACGCGGTGCTTGAACTGGAACATATGGGACTACCGTTTGACCGCACTCCCGAAGGCCGCATCTCACAGCGACCGTTTGGCGGGCACACCAACAACGAAACCGGCAAACCCGTTAGAAGAGCCGCGCACGCCGCGGACCGCACAGGTCACATGATTCTGCAAACGCTATATCAACAGTGCCTAAAAAACAAGGTTAATTTTTTCGATGAATATCAAGTGCTTGATTTCATCATGGTTAGTGGCAAAGCCGCGGGCGTGGTGGCAGTGGAACTTTCCAGCGGCGAACTTCATACCATCCACGCGAAAGCCGTCATCTTTGCCACGGGCGGATACGGGCGCATTTTCGAAGTTACATCCAATGCGTATGCATACACGGGTGATGGCCCCGCGATTCTTTTCCGTCACGGCATTCCGCTTGAAGATATGGAATTTTTCCAATTCCATCCAACAGGTATTTATAAACTCGGCATTCTCATTACCGAAGGCGCGCGCGGTGAAGGCGCGGTCTTGCTCAACGACAAGGGCGAACGTTTTATGCCCAAGTATGCGCCCACTGTCAAAGACCTCGCTTCACGTGATGTGGTTTCGCGCGCGATCTATACCGAAATTAAAGAAGGCCGCGGCATTGGCGGCAAAAACTTTGTCTATTTGGATATTCGTCCCGAGACGGTCAATAAATTTGCGGCATTGGATGGACGCACCAACCCGGACGGTTCACCCGTGCTGATAAATGGCGACACGGTTCTGTTGAAGATTCCTGACATTGTGGATTTCTGCCGCGTATACCTCGGTGTTGACCCTGTGACTCAGATGATGCCGATTCAGCCGACAGCGCATTACGCGATGGGCGGCATCCCCACCAATAAATTTGGCGAAGTAGTCATTGATGATCAGAAGACCGTCTTCCCTGGTTTGTTCGCGGCGGGTGAATGTGC
>JANODZ010000325.1:0-2438 GCA_031412935.1 Anaerolineales bacterium | reverse complement strand
CGGCACTTGTGCTTGATGTGAAGACTGGAAACACACTTGCATATGTTGGAAATATCTATCAGCCTTCAAATGCAGAGATCCAAAGCGACGTAGACATTATTAATTCACGACGAAGCCCTGGCAGTGTTTTGTGAACGCGCTGTCGCGCAGGTCTACCAATAAATCACCATGTGTTGTGAATGGATCGGTACCTAGAACGCCTTGTTTCTTGATGCTTAATTGCACTGCAGTGACGATGGCAGTATCTGGGAGAGTACTGGTATTAAAGGAGATGATGCTTTTATATTGCCTGTCTCTGAGATCATCGCCTACATTGAATGTGGTTGCTACTTTATCAACGGTGCCTCCCAGGCTGCTATTTTCGCCGGATTCGAGGATCCAGCCATCGTATGCGCCTGCTGATTTGAATGTGACGGTTTTGGGCGTGCCTGTGACGATGACGTAACGCGCCAGAATAGCATTTCCGTTGCTGGATCCTGCAACAACGATCTTGCCGTCGGGTTGGATTTCAATCCCTGCGCCGGAGCTGGGACCGCTGCCAAAATTGCCGATCAATTTTCCGCCATCACTGAACGTGCCATCAAGCGAGCCATCCTTGTTATATCGAACGATCAGCAGGTTGTCTGATTCGGGGGTGGAACTCTTCCCGACCACGACGATCCTGCCATCTGCCTGGAGATGGACATCCATACCAAATTCATTTGCCCCGAAGTCCGTGATCACAATTCCAGTTCCGCCGAAAGTAGTATCCAGCGCACCGTTGCTATTAAAGCGCGCCGCGACCAGGTCATTCTGAAGGTCATCCCTATCACTGGTGGTTCCTATCACAACGATCTTGCCATCTGACTGAAGCACCATGGAGCTTTTGTCGTAATGAAAAGCGGGGACAGCGACAGTTACAGTTCCTTTTCCGTTTATGCCAAAGGTGGATGTGTCGAGTGTGCCATCCTGATTGAGACGCGCAAGAGCAATTTGTCCGTTGGCATCGTCATCCATCATTTCACCAGTCACTACAATTTTGCCATCTGACTGGATTGCGACCGACGAAGCGCCGTTATAGCGATTGTTTGGAAAATCAGACTTATCCAGTATTCTCATGAAATCCCGCGTACCATCGCTATTGAAACGAGCAAACACAAAGTTGGTGAAATTGCCTTGATTGCTCTCGGTCCCAACCACAACGATCTTTCCGTCTGATTCGATGGCAAGATCGCTTATCGAATATCTGGAAAACCCTGTGCCGCTAGAAATGATTGCGACTCCATCTGTGCCAAAGGTGTTATCCAGAATTGTGCCATTGCTGTTATAACGGGCAACTGCAATGCTGCCATTGCTTGATCCGCCGATGACTAGTTTCCCATCTGACTGAAGGGCAACTTTGTATCCAAAGTTGAGGGTTAGTTTTCCATCTATGCCAAAAGTGTTATCCACGCTGCCGTTGGAGTTGTAGCGCATAAGGACTGGCATTTGTCCACTTTGAGCGGGTACCAGCATGATGATCCTGCCGTCTGGTTGCAAGGCAATATCACTGCCAAAACGGGGGTCGCTTGCGAGATCGGCGACGGCAATTCCGTTTGTGCCGAAGGTAGGATCGAGTAATCCGGATGCGGCAAGAGCGTTTGTGGTCGATAACAGGATCGCGATAACGCCCACGGCCAACAGGGTATGAAACTTTTTTTCAAAGAACAGTTTTGGGTTCATGATCTTTTTCCTTGTAAAATATGAAAACCACTCCATATCCATTGTACGGTTTTTATATATGCTTTTCAATAATATTTTCCGATTCTGAAGACCTGCAATGAGTCTGTAACAATGGTGTTGGATTCGGCTTTTGAAGGTAAATATTGTCATATTGCGCCTTCAAATACTCCTTCAATCTAGAATATCTTTGCTTTTATCCCAAATGCGTTAAGAATCTCAAACTGAATCAGGCATGGATCAAGAGTCGCTGGAAGCAGACCGCGAACGTGTTGTCTGCAACATCATCCAATTCGATTGGTTCGTATATTGTAAAGGGGGGCTATAATAAAATGTATTAGAAATTAATTTACTGGAAACGAGAAATATGCGACTAGTTAAGCTTGTATCTATTTTGACAGGGTTCGTTCTATTCACTTTGGCTTGTACAATTGATGACCCCATCCATTCACTTCCAGCCAATGTGCCGATTGATTTTTTGACCGAAATACCAATCCTGCCCCTCATTCCATCACAAACATCAACGCCTCGCGGCATTTTACAAATTCCTCCTGTAACAACGCCAATTCCGGATTGGGTCACGAATTTTTTCCGATCCCATCCTGATTGCACTAGTGGATCAAAAACCTGATTTTCAAGATGATTTTCCTTTCATCTGCATTAATGAAGCCCATTTCTGGAAAGTGTGTTCAACCCCGAAATACCACTTCCCTCAGAATCCTTTAGTTTCAGTCACCGCG
>JANODZ010000324.1:0-2515 GCA_031412935.1 Anaerolineales bacterium | reverse complement strand
TCAAGGTCCAGAGCAGACGCGGGGAAGTTGTTTTGCGAGTCACCGTCACCGAGAAAACATCTGTGGGCGTGGTCTTCATCCCCTTTCACTTCGCCGAAGCCGCCGCGAATTTGCTGACCAATGATGCGCTCGACCCGCAGGCAAAGATCCCTGAGTTCAAAGCTTGCGCGGTGCAGGTATTCCCGGCCAGAGAAAGCGACCTGCCAAACCCTGACGTTATTTTGCAAAGAGGAAGATATTAATCAATTTTGAATCCCTTTTGGAAGGACGCTCCGCAGATGAGACTTCCCCCCCTGCGTGACTACTTCTTCGAATTTGCTTTTCTACTTACGCCAATCATACCTAAAAGTTATTAAACTGCCTAAAGTGAGTTAATACTTTCGCGCTGGTAAAAGTTTTCCACTCACTTCGCCAAAGCCCACACGATAGCCATCCCCCTGACACCAGCCAGCAAGTGTGACCTGGTCGCCATCTTCCAAATATCCCCGGGTTTCGCCCGAGGGTAGATGAAGGGGTTGAGAGCCGCGCATTGTGAGTTCCATCAAACTGCCATAAGAGTTTGATGTAGGGCCGCTGATCGTACCTGAGCCGAGCAAATCTCCAGGACGCATATTGCAGCCGTTGACAGTATGGTGAGCAAGTTGCTGACGCATGGTCCAATACAAATAACGAAAATTAGACTGGGCGATGGATACAGGTGTTTTCATTTTCGGTGTTTTCAAAAGCACATCCAGTTGAATGTCGTACGATGCGGGACCCGGGCTTTGCAAATAAGGTAAAGGGGTTGGGTCTTGCGCCGGGTTGGCACAGCGAAAAGGTTCAAGCGCTTCAAGGGTCACAACCCAGGGTGAAATGGAAGTCGCCATGTTTTTAGAAAGAAAGGGGCCAAGAGGTTGATATTCCCATTTTTGAATGTCACGCGCGCTCCAGTCGTTGATGAGTACCAATCCAAAAATATGTTCCTCGGTTTGCGAAATAGGAATGGGTCTGCCAAGCTCATTACCCGGCCCAATGAAAAATCCCATTTCAAGTTCAAAATCCATATTAAGACTCGGTCCAAAGGTGGGACTGGCGGCGCCATCGGCCAGGGTCTGTCCGTTGGGACGTTGAAAGTCTGTGCCGCTGATGACAATTGAGCTGGCGCGTCCATGATAAGCGATGGGCAGGTGTACCCAATTGGGCAGGAGTGGATTTTCCTTGCTGCGCAGCATGCTGCCGATATTTGTGGCATGTTCTTTGGATGAATAAAAATCGGTGTAGTCGCCAATGTTCGCAGGCAGGTGCATGGTCACATCGGCCAGGGGATGCAAGGCTTGCCGACGCAGGCCGAGATCGTCACGTAGTGTTGGGGTTTCGGCAGATAACAAGTGTTGCAACAGGGCGCGGGTTTCGCTCCATGTTGAACGGCCCAGCGCCATGAAATTATTCAGACTGGGTTGGTTGAATATGTCAGTGGTCTTTAGGTGTCCAGTTTTTTCGAGCAATGCCATGTCAAGCACGTGATCACCGATGGCAACACCCACGCGGGGAAGTTTGTTGGCGGAGGTGCTGAAAATACCATAGGGCAGGTTTTGAATTGGGAAATGAGATTCGGAAGATACCGCGATAAATGATTTCAACATGGAGCGAGTTCCTTGTTAATGCCAGCCCAATTTTTGCATATCTGCGCGGGGTTCAACGAAACTGCAACTGCCGTAGGAAATAAGTTGGTTTTGACGTATTGATTTGATCTGCTCGGAAGCGGCTCTAAGATTTTTCCAGGCAAAATGAGTTTCGGCGAATATAAAATGTTGCGGGTCTTCATCGTTTAATATGGCGATGGTTTGTTCGGGTGTCAAATGGTGAATGTGGGCAAGAATTCCCGCGCCAAAAACATTGATGAAGCCGTGCATTTTTGTCTGAACTATGTCATTATAAATGCGGATCGGGTGGTGCAATCCTGCAGTCGCTTTGAATGGGAGATTGTGATCGCGGCACAGGATTATGGCATGGGCAATTTGTTCGGCCGTGGGAAATGCAGAAGCCACCACCCCTCCCGTGCGAAGTTTGAAACCGTTGTGATGACCCATGTTTTGGTTATGTTGAGCTAAAGTAGTGATGGCCGTTTCTATATTTTCGCGCCAGGCTTCGTCAAGAGTGACTTCAAAGAAGACGATCATGTTATTTTTATCGGTGAGCTGATGGCTTGCTGAATTTATAAATTCAAGTAAGTTAGATGACGAAGCGAAAACATCCATTGGCAGGCGCACCTCGAAGACATCGGCGCTGGCGGCTTGGGTTTTGCGAAAATCTTTCAGACACGATAAATCTAATTCGAGGGCGGATGATCCGCCTCTTCCTAAAACAGAAAAATGCCAGGCCTCTGGCAGAGTCGGTAAATCCGCCAACTTGCCGGCGGGGATGATAAAGCGGCCGAGCATCCAGTTATCGGCACACTGAAGGAAGTTTTCATATTCCTCGAGAGCATGCGTGAGAGGCAGGCTGGCTGGCGGAAAGAGACCGGCATAATCAATAA
>JANODZ010000323.1:0-2831 GCA_031412935.1 Anaerolineales bacterium | reverse complement strand
ATATCGATCCAATGTGTTCCGACATTGCCCGCCACTTGCGGAGGAATATACGGCGCAACGGTTGGCGCGGTATATTCGGGCGCAGGCGTATCTGAGATGATCTCCGCAGACACCAGCCCGGGCTCGCTGGTCACTTCCGGCGCGGATGCAACCGGCTCACTAAACAGAGTCTCTGTCGCAGCGGGTAAAACAAATGCTTCGATTACGGGCGGATTTGTTGGAAGAACACGGACAACTTCTGTTTGTATTTCTTGAGTTGCGGTGACTGTTGGTGTTGAGGCAGGTGTGACGGTTGGCAGCGCCGCCTGGGCTGTCGGCTCCAGCGCAGATGGCTTTGCAATGATCACTTGCGCAAATGATTGTGAATGTATAGGTTGATCTTGCGGCGCAGATGAATAACTTAAAATGGATGCAAGTACAGGAGACCTTACGGCAGACCAGGCTGCGAACATAAACACCGCGCATCCCATCATGATGAACAGGATCGGAAGAATCGGAGTTCGCCTCTTTCTTTTTTTTGTTCCAGCGCTTCTTGCGGAATTTTTCATCCCGGTTCCATTCCCTGCACTGGTTTTACCTTTTGATGTTTCACTTAACTTTTGCATCGCCCGCTCCATTCTCCGCGACCGGGTCATGCGCATACACCTTCAGCGCCTTGTGCGTATACAATAAAACTTCATGGAGTTCGACAAAACCATTATTCAAGGGAAACCTTCGTGTTAAAGATACAGGAGTACTGGTAGACCGATATAAGTCAATTATAAGCCTTGGATGCTCGAAAAAATTCATTTATTACCTTCGAATTTTCAAAGGTGTGCAAACCCATCGCGGGTGACGATTCTGCTGTCGATGCTGCGAGTCCGATTGCGACACATTATCGTGTAGTTCAAGAGAGTTCTAGGCGCAGAGGCTGAGGTTTTGTTCATGGCGCAAATGTGGGGAATGGGGTTGGCAGCACGCTTTCATTATTCATAAAGCACAAAATACCCTGTGTTACCCCTTCTGCCACGCGGTCTGTTTCAGTGGTAAGAATTTCACGGTCAAGGTTTAAAAAACCAGTTTCAATAATGGCTGTGATCGTATTCGGGTCAATTTCAGAGAAGGCGTGATATTGGGTCATATCTGCGGTGATGCTGTTGGCATGGAAGGTTAACCCGCTTGCGCGTTGATATCGGTCCACGAGACAGGCCGTCAGGCGTTGTGCGCGGTTTACGTCACGAGTCTCCAGCGAAGAGGCTACTTTAAAACCAGTCGCTTCGTCATTAACGTATTCACATGAATCATTATGAATTGAAATTAGCGCAACTGCGCGGTATCCATTCAGGCGCGTATCAAACTCGTTCAGCAAATCCACTTGATAGCCGCGGGTTACCAGGCTTTCCTGTACGAGATTGGCGATCTTAAGATTCAGATCAGCTTCTGTCAGGTCTACTTGACCGTTCTCGTCCAAACAAACTGCGCCAGAGTCGTTGCCATTGTGCCCCGCGACAATGCCAATGCGCAGTTGCGGCTGAGGCGTGCTGATGGTTGTATTCGCTCCCGCTTGAGGCGTGAGGATTAAGTTTAGCTGTTCCTGAAAGTTGTTTGCGAAGAGGCTGTTTGGAGTCCATGCCGTAAAGAGGGTCGCCAGCAAAATCGAAACGCCCAGCGTCGTAGTAAAAGCATTTGCAATGCGCGGCTTTGGCGCTGGCCTCACCTTTCGAGCGAGCCTTGGAGGCACGGGAGCGGAGTCGAGGGGGTTTTGGTCAGGTTTGGAAACAGGTTGTTGGTTCGTAGATTGCATATTCATTCTTATATATTACCTTAAAAATGAGCACCTTTACCTTTGCGATTCCCATTCGCGCACCCGTTCAAATAGGTCTTGTAATGGGTTTAAACTTGACACCGTCACAGCCAGGTTTTTTGTTTTTGTTTGATCGTATTGGAATACACGCGAATTACGCGCGATCATTTTTGCGCGCTGACGAAATTCGGCGCGCGATATATAACCCGCCAAAGTAATATCCATGCCATACACCCAAATATTCCCCCACGCCAACTGTGAGATGACATGCGCCTCTTTATAGGCCGGGCTGTGAATTCCCAGGCGCGCCGAAGGCATATTTTTGATGTGAAGCGCGGCTACTGAATAATACGGATCATTGACCGTCACGCGCGTTTTTGGAGGGAGATTAACCAGCCGCGTCAAAACCCCGCGCGCCTCATCCTGCCCGTTGATCTCGACCAGCATTTCCGTATCCGAATCAGATTTCAAAACCAGCGGCGCAAGCGGATTCCAATTAAATGGATTACGCCAGGCCTCAGGCATGGCATGGATAAAATAATGCGGCTGGTTTGTTTTGATTATTTTCCTGAGATCAGTTTGCGAAGCGGCAATTAATCCAGTTAGAAATGCAAATAAATATAGATCGTGTTCCGGATGCCCATCCATTGTTTGATGATCAGATGGAACCAGCGCCGGCGCATTCAGCATCACTGCTGGGTTGCTTCGCATTTGTGAGATCTGGCCGCGACCAGATATGAGAAAGGATTTAATCTCGCAGCGATGCCCTCCCAGTGAGACATCATGTTTATCTGGTTCCGAGAAAGGCGCTGCTGACCTTATATCATATGGAATATTTTGCAGCGCAAGATAACGCCGAAACGCCAATTGGACAGCGGTCTCCGCCACAATTCGACGAATTCGACCGTACGATAAGTCTCCATGAGGTAATGACCGCAGCACAAATGCAATTCCGCCTTCGGTTAGGTCTGGTGTGTAGGGGAGATGAAGGAGATCGCTGGGAGATAGCATAGGGGAAGGATGAAGGATGAAGGATGAAGGATGAAGG
>JANODZ010000322.1:0-2018 GCA_031412935.1 Anaerolineales bacterium | reverse complement strand
ATTATTTTTCATATCCATTCGGATTTGATTTATGCCAGTCCCAGGCGCTCGAAAGGATCTCCTGCATATTGGTGTGTATTGGCTTCCAGCCAAGTTCATTCATGATCTTTTTTGGAGAAGCAACCAGGCGCGCTGAGTCGCCCGCGCGGCGTGCCGCTTCAATTACGGGTATGGCGTGACCCGTGACCTTTCTCGCTGTCTCAATCACTTCACGCACCGAGAAACCGCTTCCACTGCCGATGTTGTAGATCATCTTATCATTTATTTCAAGGGCTTCCAGCGCAAGGATGTGCGCCGATGCGAGATCTGCAATGTGGATGTAATCACGGATGCAAGTGCCATCGGGCGTGGGATAGTCTGTGCCGTAAATGGTTGCGGATTCGGCTTGTCCTAATGCAATTTGCAGAACACGTGGAATTAAATGTGATTCAGGTTGATGCGCTTCGCCGCGGCCCGGCAATGCTCCGCTGGCGTTGAAGTAGCGCAGCGACGCGAAATGTAAGCCGTAAATGCTGCGATACCATTCGAGCGCCTGTTCGGTCATGAGTTTTGTATGACCGTAGACATTCGTCGGACCGATGGGAGAGTCTTCGGTCAACGGGGAGTCACTCGATTGATAGACAGCCGCAGTGGAGGAAAAGACCAATTTCTTCACACCCGCTTGCACAGCGGTTTCCATCAATTGCAGGGAGTTGGTGAAATTATTGCGAAAGAATTTGCCGGGGTCTCTCATGCTTTCGCCGGCTTCAATGAACGCGGCAAAGTGCATAATTGCTTCAAATTTATTGGCGCTGAGCGCTTCAGCCAATGCGTGACTATCGTTAAGGTTGGCATGAATGAACTGCGCAGCTGCTGGTATTGCAGCGCGATGGCCTGTGACAAGTGAATCAAAAACCGTGACGGAATGCCCGGCGTTGATCAAGGCTTCGGCGGTGGCTGAGCCAATATAGCCAGCGCCGCCTGAAATGAAAATATTCATGCGTTCTCCTGATAATACTTGAAAAATTATATCTCATTGATCCGACGAAAATCCCCGCCAGACCTGTGTATACCACTGCAGGTATTGCCCAACATGTTTAACCCAGTAATTTTCAGTATGATCGCCGGTAAAGCGATGAAATTCGTGAAGGTAATTATTGCGAGTTAGAATTTCTTCAAATAATAAGGCGCGTGGCAATTCGATATCCGCTTCACCGATATCCAGCCATAATTTTGGGCGCGTTTCCGGTGGAATGGCCTGGATGATTTTTTCCAGAAAGGGCGCATTATCTTTGAAGAAGGCTGGTGAATGCAAACCGAGGGCGCCGAATAATTCCGGGTGATCAAAGCCTAGCTTTGCGGCCCACCCGCCGCCGCGGGAGAGACCCCCAAGGGCGCGATATTCCCGATCTAGATTCGTCCGATAGTTATTCTCTACATACGGGATGAGATCGCTGATAAAGCGATCTCCAAAGCCAGGTCCGGCTGCTGAATTCCAGTAGCGGTCATCGGGGAAAACCATGATGAAGGACATGGCTTGATTCGAGTGGATAAGTTGGTCAGCGATGGCAGGTGTGCCGAGGCGCACCCATTGATCCTGATTATAGGTTTGTCCATTAAGTAAGTATAAAACCGGGAAGCGCGCATCGACAGAATTTTTATAGCATGGGGGCAGATAGATAATGAACTCCTGTGGAGGGCTTGTTGTGGGGACGACATCTTGTATAACCTGCCCGGCCTCTGTCAAACACGGCCACGGGCTGGGGCTGGGTGTGGCTGGGACTGGGCTTGGGCTTGGGGTAACTGTCACAGTTGCGGTTGATGGGACCCCTGTTGGGGTTGCGATCACTGCATTTGATGGCTGGCAGGCTGAAAGTCCAAAAAGAAGCGCGGTATAAGTCATGGATAATATTGCTTGACGGGTTCTCATCCTTCGCATTATACTCGTCCAGTTCATTTCATCGGGGCGTGGCGCAGTCCGGCTAGCGCGCTTGCTTTGGGAGCAAGAGGTCGGAGGTTCGAATCCTCTCGCCCCGACC
>JANODZ010000321.1:0-2297 GCA_031412935.1 Anaerolineales bacterium | reverse complement strand
TTCAGAAGCCGACCATTCAGATGTGCCCCAATATAAAGCTTGTCCCCATTCGATGATATTGTGCATGGCCCGGACAGTTTCTTCGATCGGTGTGGATTTATCGGGGCGATGGCAATAGATCAAATCTACATATTCCAATTGCAAACGCTCAAGCGACCCATTAATGCCTTCGATCAGGCGTTTGCGATTGAGCGTGTTTTTTTCATTCACACCTTCTTGCAAGCCCCAATAAAACTTTGTTGAAATCATATAACTGCTTCTACGCCATTTCAATTCTTTGAGCGCTTTACCCATCACCGTTTCTGATTTGCCGCCCGCGTATACTTCAGCGTTATCAAAAAAATTCACACCCGCATCATAAGCAGCGGCCATGATATCCATAGCAGCCTTTACATCTGATTGAGTATGAAATGTGACCCATGAGCCGAGCGAAAGCTCGCTTACTTGAATGCCTGTCCTGCCGAGATGTCGATACTTCATTGCGCCTCCAGAGATTTTTGTTCGTCTATTATAATCATCGAATGCGAAACAACTCGTTGATTCTGATTTTCATCCTGACTGCCTGCGCATCCCAAACCTTACAAGACAGCTCAAGCAATTCACTTGAGCCGTATCTCACGGCTGCCCCCGGCAGTACACATACACCAAACCTCGTCATTCCAGAAACGCCGCTTCCAACTTCCCCGCCGCTCAGTTACACAATAAAAGCGGGTGATACTTTTAGTCAACTCGCGGAACAATTTAAAATTTCACAGGATGACTTAAGAGCCGCCAATCCTGATGTCTCTCCGAACAGCATGACCATCGGGGCGACTCTTCTCATCCCAAACAGTTCCAACGCCCTCAGCATCGCAGCGACGCCCATGCCCGTGCCTGCTCCTGTTACCCAAACAGTTTGCCACCCAACAGCAGACAACGGCCTGTGGTGTTTCGCGCTGATTCAAAATAACACAGCTGATATTCTTGAAAATGTCTCCGCGCAAATCACATTGCTGGACGAAAACAATATCATGATAGCAAGTCAACCCGCATTCACACCGTTGGACATCATTCCAGCGAATTCATCCCTGCCAGTGTATGTATTCTTTCCAAACACATCTTCCAATGCAAACATACAAGTTCAATTGCTGAGTGCAATTCAATCCAACAATTCGCGCCATCTTCCAGCAACCCTAAACAATACCATCGCCCAAATTGACTGGAACGGACTCACCGCCCAACTCAGCGGACAAATTTTTCTGCCCGCAGAATCAACCGCCGCGACACAGGTCTGGGTCGCGGCGGTTGCATACGATAAAGAGGGTCGCGTCGTCGGGATAAAACGCTGGGAAGGCGGAGCGATTCAGCCCGGGGGAAGTATTTCTTTCAGTTTTTTAGTATCCAGCCTCGGGTCCGCGATTGATGCGGTGGAGTTTTTTGTCGAGGCGAGATAGCCCCCCTCCGCCCTTCGGGCACCTCCCCCAAATGCGAAGTTCGTTGCATTTGGGGGAGGCCGGTTGGGGGTCATTTCCCATTCAGCCACATATATCTTTCAAGCGGAATCGAGATCGGGGTAAATTCAAATCCTTTCACATAAGGTTGTACCAGTTGATAAGAAAGCGAGTGCGTTGTGAACAACACAGGCGCATCGTCCACGATCATTTGCTCGGCTTGTTGATACATGCCAATGCGTTTGGTTACATCCTGTTCCACACGGGCTTGTTCGAGGAGCGCATCCAATTCATGATTTGAGTAGCCGCCCTGGTTTTGATTTGAGCCGCTGTGGAAAAGAACATCGGCAAAATTTTCGGGGTCGGGATAATCGGCGCACCATCCGCCGCTGAAGATCTGCCCATGATTGCCGGAATAAATCTGCTCGTAATAATAATTGGATTCAATATTCTCAACTTTAATAGTGATTCCAAGAGTCTGTTCCCACATCTCCGCCAGCGCAGATACAAATGGACTAACATAACTGCCGATGCCGCCGTTTGTATAAACGATGGGAGGCAACCCTTCAAGTCCGCCATATTTAGATTGTTTGAGCAATTCTCGAGCTTGTTCGGGATCATAAGGCAATCCCTTTAATTCGTAATTGAAGCCGGGCAGCCCGGGCGGGTACGGACCGATCGCAGGCAAAGCCTGTCCGTGCAAAACGACATCTATATATCTTTGGCGGTCAAATGCCATCGAAAACGCCTTGCGCACGTTGAGATCATCAAATGGCGGCTGGGTGGTGTCAAATACAACATAACCTGTGCAAAGGTTAACACCTGTTACAAGCTGCTTATGCAACGGCTCTTGCGGGTCAAGCATGC
>JANODZ010000320.1:0-2588 GCA_031412935.1 Anaerolineales bacterium | reverse complement strand
CTGCGCAGCCAGGCGCACGGCCAACTCTCCGCCTCCACCGTCCTCCGGCAGGTCAATGCGCAGCTTTTCCCCGACATCAAGGAAGACATGTTCATCAGCATGGCCTACGCGATCATCGAGCGCGATGGCGGCACCATCACGCTGTGCCGGGCCGGCCACGATGCGCCACTGCTCTATAAAGCCAGCGATCAAACCGTCTCCAAGATCAACCCGCCGGGCATGGCCCTCGGCATTGACAGCGGGGGTGTGTTCAATAGAGTCACGGGCGATTTTTCTGAGAAACTTTTTGCGATTATCAAAAGAGCGCCGTTAAAATAGGTCCCCTTAAGCTAAACTTATCACGGCCATGATGCTAGATCAGCGTGCCATACAGGGTCTTGATACGGCGCTTGTCGCGTTCCCTGTCACCTGTGGGCCTGAGCATGATCGTGATCTGCTGCGGCGGGTGTTCCTTGTCTTTATCTTCTTTGACAAGCGGGACATACATGGAATTAATAACCGCTTCGCGACGTTCTTCGGCCTGCTGCGGCTCTTCGACATTTGTCAACGCTTCTGCAGCGCGAGTCACCAACGGCGGTGTGATCGGCTCATCTTTTTTGAATATTGGCGCAGGTTTTGAAGCAATGGCAGCTTCATCAAAAGATGGCTGCCACTCGTTATCCCAATTATCGGGGAAGTTATCCGGCGGCGGCGGTATGTTACCCCCCTCGCTCCCCCCAAATTCCCCAGGAATTTGGGGGGATGAAAGGGGGGCGTAATCATTTGCAACTTCGGTAATTTGGTAGGTCACGTTTGTAACGTGACTTATTGGTTGGTTGACTGGCTTTGTCACGCTGGAAGCGTGACCTACAGGAGTCTGTATCGGTGGCTGGGTTGCTTTTTGGGCAGGAGCATTTGCCGGCTTGTAAGGAAGCGCAGTCGCAGGCGGCGTGGTTGGAGTCTCATTCACTGGTGATGTGACTTTAATCTCCGTCTTGATCTCATCCACAAGAATTTTCGGCGGCAGGTTGGCGAGATCCACTTTGCCTTCGACAATGATGATCTGCCCGACCGTAAGCACATCGCGGAACTTCGTCCATGTTTTTGGAAAAAGCACGAGTTCGATATTGCCTTGAATATCTTCGAGCGTGACAAAACCCATGGCTTTGCCGGTTTTGGTGGTGTACGGGCGGACAACAGTAACCAGGCCCGCGACGCGAACTTTTTCTTCATGCGCGGCTTCGGGCAGTTGTGCAGAAAAATAACTGACGATTTGCGCGAGGATGGCTTGATATTCATTGAGCGGATGATCGGTGATGTATAAGCCGATCAGTTCGCGTTCCCAGTTGAGCATTTCGCGCTTATCCACATTTTTGATTTCAGGCAAATGGATTTCTTCAATGATGCCCGTGGATGTGCCGAAGAGACTCATCTGCCCCGCATCTGCCGCGCGGAAGTGATTACTGCTGATGGCGATGATCCGATCCAGCGAGGCGAGCATGGATGCGCGATTGCCAAAATGATCGAGGGCGCCAACTTTGATCAGACATTCGAGCGAACGTTTGCCAACGGCGCGCAGGTCAACGCGGCGGGCGAAATCGTTGAGGTCGGTGAATTTGCTTTCTTTGCGCGCTTCGCAAATGGCTTCGACTGCGGCTTGATTAACATTCTTGACCGCGCCGAGTCCAAAACGAATGGATGGTTTGGTAACACTGCTCTCGGCGCCGTCCTCGGCGCTGAGAGCAACAGGAATGTCTTCGATCTCAAAATCCCAGCCGGAGGTGTTGACATGCGGTGCGAGAACGGGCACGCCCATGTTGCGCGAGTCTGCGACGTAGAAGGCTACTTTTTCAGTTTGACCTGCAGAAGCAGAAAGCAGGGCCGCCATATACTCGGCGGGATAGATCGCTTTTAGATACGCAGTTTGAACAGCGATGACGCCGTAATCTGCGGCGTGGCTGTTGTGGACAAGAATATCGTTGGCGATAAAGTTGTGAGTTTCGGCGATCTGAAGATCGTAGGTTTGTTTCTCGCCGACGTATTCAATGAATGCAATGCGATCCCAATACAGATCACTTTGCGCGTATCGTTTTATTTCGGGGTCATCAAAATATTGACCTAATCTTCCCAGGGTGTCTCTGCTAAACCCAATTTTGCCGGCAGAGTTAGTGGGCGAAAACTCTCGCGGGGCAATGCCAGTAATTGTTGAAATTTCCTTCCATGTAAGCCCTGATTGATCTTTTGCGGCGCGGACATATTCTTTCACGGCGCCTGGGACAATATCTTTTGTGCCAACTGCAACAGGAGGAACAAAAGCTGTTAATTCAACAAGCGCTTGTTTGCGCTTTTGACTTACAGAGAAGCAGGCGATTTTTTCCTTGAAGGTATTAATATTTTCATAGCCGGTGATAAAGAGCTGGTATCCAACACGACCTTCCTTATATGGAAATTCCACAGTTCGCAAACGGCTGATAATGCCGAAGCGTAATAATAAATGCTGGAGTTGTTGAGCCATGCGTTGTGAAGCAGTAGCGTAAAACAAGCTGCGCCCACGCACATCAACATGACCATCGCCATCCCACATGCGGCTGATCATGATTCCGATCAGG
>JANODZ010000319.1:0-5191 GCA_031412935.1 Anaerolineales bacterium | reverse complement strand
CAACCTGCTCGTCCTGCCCGCTGCTCAACGGACCTTGAAACTGGTCGACCAGCTTAGCTTTATCTCGGCCCTGCAAAAAAGACTCGAACCGATTGCCTGGTTCAGTATCAGTTTACTGGTGGTAACTGGCTTAATCCAAATGAGTACCAGCCCGCATTATGATGGGTTTCTTTCCCTCAGTACCCA
Source organism: Anaerolineales bacterium (assembly GCA_031412935.1). Lineage (GTDB taxonomy): Bacteria > Chloroflexota > Anaerolineae > Anaerolineales > Villigracilaceae > Villigracilis. The sequence goes on along the minus strand of JANODZ010000319.1, from coordinate 5,005 downwards.
ATGGTCAATGGCTATCCTCATCAAACATGTTTTGGTGGTATTGATGGTGGTCGTAAGCGCCGTCCAAACATGGGACGTTTTCCCGGCGATAGACCGCATCTTGATGAATAAAGACAAAGCAGATGCAGATGAACTGGCTAAATTACAAAGACGCGAGTTAATTTTATTAAGGGTCAACCTATTCCTCTCCGCGCTGATCTTGGGCGCAACTGCAGTTGCAAGAGCAGTATAAAAAAGAAGGCGATACCCAAAAGGGTTCGCCTTCTTTTATAATGTGGGATTGCAGCCCGCAAATTTAATTGTCTCAAAATCGTCGGGTTGAAAACCCGACCTACAGATTACAACTTTATCAATGGCTGAGCCGCCAGCACACCAGTCAGATCATAAGCCATTGCGCCGCCAATTCTTACAGGCACAATCTCTCCAATTTTTGCCAGTCCTTCAATAAATACCATGCCATCAATTTCAGGGGCATCACGATAGGAACGGCCCATGGATATGCCGTTATCAAAGCCCTCGACCAAAACATCCAATGTCTTGCCGACGTAGGATTGATTCACTTGCAGCGAAATATTTTGTTGAAGTTCCATCAGGCGTTCGTAGCGTTCCTGTTTAAGTTCAGCAGGCACAGGGTCGCCCAGCGGCGCGGAGGTTGTCCCCGGCTCAAATGAAAATTGGAATGCGCCAACACGGTCAAAGCGGATCTCTTTCACAAAATCAAATAAAGCCTGATATTCTTCATCCGTCTCCCCAGGATAACCGACGAGGAATGTAGTTCGAATAGCGAGATCCGGGATCGTCGCGCGCATTTTACCGAGCGTCTTATGTACCCACTCAATATTAGACGGGCGCTTCATACGGTATAAAGTTTTAGGATGCGCATGTTGAAGCGGCATATCAAGATATGGCAGGATCTGCCTACGGGTTGCCATCACTTCAATCAATCGGTCGGTCACATAACCAGGATAGGCATACATGATACGAATCCAATCCATATCGGGCACAGAATCTGTCAACTGTTCAAGCAAACCTGCAAGGCCGTCTTTCATACCAAGATCGTGGCCATAATCCGTTGTATCCTGCGCAATTAGCACAAGCTCGCGCACACCTGCATCACGCAATTTGCGCGCTTCATTAATGATCGAGTCAAGCGGGCGCGATACGGCCGTGCCCTTGATCAGCGGAATGGCACAGAATGCACACGGGCGGCGGCAACCATCCGCCACCTTGATATATGCAGATGCGCCCGCAACACTGACTCGCATCGTATCGTTTTCATCCAAGCCAACCGTTGTGGCTTCGGGCAAATGATAAACAGGCTCAGGGTGCGGACCTTTGCGAACCTCATGCACTACCTGCACAATATCCATCCAGCGGCGTGTGCCAAGGATGCCGTCTATACCCGGCACCTTGCGGGCTACTTCCACGCCATAGCGCTGTGTCAGACACCCCGCGGTGATCAACACTTGACCAGCGCGTTTTGTTTTGGCAAGCTCACCCAGCACACGATAAGATTCTTCTTTTGCAGGGCCGATAAATCCGCAGGTATTAACGATCAACACCGCGGCTTCGTCAGGGTCATCCATGGAAAGATAGCCATCGCGTAAAAGCAGCTGCGCCATCGAATCAGAATCGACCGTATTTTTTGCGCAACCAAGAGAAACCAAATGAAAAGTATTTTTCGACATATTTATCCTGATTTATTATTGTTCAGCGATATTCCTATCGCACTACATCTCATTATCCCCCATCCGGCGGCGTGGCCGTTGGAGTAATCGTTGGCGTGAGCGATGGCACAGGGGTGATTGATGCTGTCAATGTATTTGCGGGTGTTGGAGAAATTGTCGCGGTTGGGAGCGCGACCCCGCTGATCAAATACACACGGCTGACGACTTCACCGAAATTACCCATCAACCCAAGATCATTATTATTAAAAATTATTCGCAAGCCGGAGGCGTTTCCTGTTAGCACTGACACTTGATTATCTGCTTCAAATACTTTCGTTTCACCTGGAGCAAAACGGCCTTCAAAAACCACTTTCCCATCCACTGAAATTCGAGCGAAGGCGCGTTCCACTGCGAAAATACTCACGGTCACATTTGCACTCACGCCGGGGGTGGGCGCTTCCGCTGTGGTCAATGGATCTAGCGTTACCTGCACGGTCAATAAATTATTTTCAACAGAAATTGCAGTTCCCGTTTGCAAGGGCGTACCGCCAGAGACATCCATAACCAACGGCGGAATGGCTTGAGTATTTATTTCCTGCGAATTGACAACACTCCCCACCCCCCAAATCGCAAGCGCGGCCAAAACAGCAATCATCACCACACCGAAGATCAAGTCACCTGCAATAAAACTTCTCAGGAATGGCATGGATGTGAGAACCTCCATTTGTATCTTTTCGCGCGGGGTTTCCGCATATTTCTCATAACGGCGCGCCTGCAATCCATCTGCAAATCGCAAAAGGATGGCATCTACATTTAGATCGAGGAAGGTTGCGTAGTTCGCGAGCATCCCGCGCATTTGCACAGGCGAAGGCAATTTATCAAACGCGCCTTCTTCAAAGGCTTTCACATACGCGGCTCGCAATTTTGTATGACGCTCCACTTCTTCAACTGTCAGGCTGATCAACTCGCGCCGCTCGCGCAACTTCATGCCGATCTCGGCAAAGATCACATCTGCAGGTTGAGATGGAATAGGCGGCTGTGATCGAGATTTTATTACAGGCTCGTCTTCTTGATCAGATCCTGATTTAGTTTTTACGAAGCGGGAGCGGATGAGAACGCCAAGCCTTGAAATTAGACTCGGCTCCGTTTTAACCTCAACTTGGTGCGGGTCAATCAGCGGAATCGAATCTTCAGATTCCACCTTTTCCACTTCCACCTGATGAGAGGTTGTTTCTTCGACCCTGATCTCCGTCAATTCCATCTTTGACAGAATTGCTTCTTCTTCAACAACCTTTTTCTTTCGGCCGCGTGGTTTGGGGGGTTGTACTTTAATATTTTCTGCGACAAGTTCAGGAACTGGTTCTTGCGCGAGCGCAGTGGATTCTGCCTTCGGGCGACGAGTCAGCTTCGAGATCCAGGCAAGAGGCGCCGGCTTTTCTTCCACAGAATCAGTTAAGGAGGGAATTTCCGCTTCAACAAAATTCACCTGTGGCAAAGGCCCACTGATCTCTAAGGAGGCAGGAAAATTTTTTTGAATCTCCGCGATCAGCTCGTCAACATTTAGTTCGAGATATTCCGCGTAGTTTCGCAAAAAACCACGTCCCTGCGCCGCAGAAGGCATCACAGAATAATCATTTGATTCCAGGGCCTGCAAAAAAATAATCCGAATCCGCGTAGCTTCAGACGCCTTTTCAAGCGTAAGATAGCGGGCTTCGCGCTCATTTTTTAAACGTTGACCAATGGTTTCAAACATGGATATATTGTATTACAAACATCACCGACTTACACCAGCAATTCTCAATATGAAAATATATTAATCTAGCCAACTGTCTAAAACAATCAGACTGTGGTCTCTTGGGGAGAAATTGGTCAGTATTTCGCTGAAAATCGACACTAAGCGAAAAGAATATTATTCATTTACCAAAGCCGATTCCCGTTCTAAGTTCGTGCGGCTAATTCCAAATAGTTTAACGGTTTTTTGATGATCACCTTTGATCCGCATGGAGGAATCCTTGCTGTGAGTGCTATTGGTTAAACCCAAACCAAATCATATTGAATATCACTGAATCTACCTTTCTATTTAGGATCCAATGCCAGTGTATAATCAAATAAAGAAAAGGCTAACTAATTACACTTACATGTGTCAAGTTTTAGGAAGGACAAAACAATTAATCTTTCTGTGATAAATACAAAAGGAAAACAATGAAGCTACAATTGCGATCATTCATTAAAAGCTATCTGTTCCAAATCGTTATAGCTATTATTATTTTATGCTCAAGCTTAATCCCAATTTCACCACTCTTCAATAAGGTTTTAGGTCGGGATGCTGGAGTTTATGAGTACGTGAGTTGGAGAATTTTACAGGGTGATATACTTTATAAAGATGTTTGGGATCATAAGCCACCGATTACATATCTATTAAATGCAACAGCTTTTATAGTTTTCGGATATTCAGAATGGGCTATATGGATCCTTGTGTCGTTATTCGTCTTTCTGGAAACTTTTTTTCTTTACAAAGTTATCATACGACTGTTTTCTTCAAATCTTGCTTTCATACTCTCTATATTTTTTATTGTTTCGATGACTCGACTACAAATCGGAAACACGCCGGAATTGTATTCCCTGCTTTTTCAAATACTTGTCATATACCTGTTTCTTTTTGAGGTGCCGAGCCAAAAAGCACTACGTTTTACGGAAATGGGTTTTTTTATTTTTTTATGTTTTTTCACAAAGCAAAGTTGTTCTGGGGTAGGGGCAGTTGTTTTTTTACATCTATTATTTGAACTTGTTTTCAAGAGGCTAACAATAAAAAGTTTCTTCCTTGAAACATCTTATTTGTTTATTGGCTTTTCTGTTCCAACTATTGCTTCCATCATTTATTTTTATTTTACAAATTCGTTAACAGAATTCTGGTCCGCCGCTTTCTTATATAATATAGCCCATTCAACATCGTCGATTTTTTCAAAATTAGAAGGAATGATCTCTGGATTGGATTTACTTCGAGATATAAATGGATTATCCATCATTGCTTTGATGGGGTGGTTTCTATCTTTGGCAATATTAATCTCCTCTAAAACCAGAAAACTTTTAGATATGGATTCACCAAAATTCTACAGGTTATCATTTTTAGTAACTATTGGAATGGTGATCGAAATCGGATTAACTGGAATATCTCCTTTTAAATATAATCATTATTATTTTACCCTGTTGCCAGTCTTTTGTTTATCATCAGCGCTAACATTTTCTCTATTATTTCAATTGTTTAAGAAAAATGGAAAGCTTCTTTTTTATTTGTACACGGCATTGCTTCTTATAATTATCTCTACTCAATTTTCATA
>JANODZ010000318.1:0-9497 GCA_031412935.1 Anaerolineales bacterium | reverse complement strand
GTCGAGCATTGTGTACGGCCGCATCCGCACTCCTGATTCTCGCAATCTTTTCTCGATACGTTTTTGCTCCAAAGTAAATTTTGTGTAAGCCGAGATCTGAGGATTGGGCGTGACCAAAGTAACCTCACACCCCTGGCTCGCCAATTTTTCGGCGATCAAACCACCCATGTAGTAATGATCATCATCAAATACAAGGACACGTCCTGTAGGAAGTTTATTTGCCAGGATATCATCTGGTGAGTAGATATGTCCCAGATCATATCCTGGAATCGGCTGCCAATAAGCGCGCCCTATCCCATCACGGCGCCAATCGGCGCCTGTAGCGATAATGACATTCTGCATGCCAGATTCAAAAACATCTTGAACCGCCATGGGGCTGCTGGGATATAAAGAGACATTGGGCATTTTTTTTATTTGCGTAAGACGCCAATCCATGACGCGCCGCCACTCGATCAAACCTGGTAATTGTGATTCCAAAGCCACACGTCCGCCCAGTTCATGGCGGGCTTCGGTCAGCACGACACGATATCCTCGGTCTCCCAATGCGCGTGCGCACTCCAAACCGGCTGGACCTGCGCCTACTATGAGTACCTCTTTGTCACTTTTCTTGGGTGCGATAATTTCTGGATGCCAACCCCGCTTCCACTCTTCACCCATGGTGGGGTTTTGCGTACAACGGATTGGCATCAATAATAAATCGCTGGTGACACAGATGTTGCACCCAATACACTCTCGGATGTCTTCGAAGCGCCCTTCCTTAATTTTCTTGGGCAAAAATGGATCGGCGATGGATGGTCGTGCCGCCCCGATAATATCTACAATACCTTTTTCAATTAGAGAGACCATTGTCTCTGGGGATGTAAAGCGCCCAACACCTACAACGGGTTTGCTGGTCAGTTTTTTTACGAAATTGATATAAGGTTCTTGATGTCCCTCTTTTTCGAACCGAGAGGTAGCTGAATCATTGCCCCAATCCATTAACTTCACATCCCACAGATCAGGCAGATCAGCAAGCATGGCTACCACATCGTACCCTTCTGCATTACTCGAAAGTCCTTCATCTCCTATCAATTCATCAACAGCCATGCGAACTGCTACGGCGCAGGTATCGCCTACCGCATCCTTGGTATCTTCGATCAGTTCGCGGAACAACCGAACCCGATTCTCAAGGCTGCCTCCATATTCATCGGTACGGTCATTGGAATATGGTAGTAGAAAATTCCAGATCAATGTTTCCCCATAGACGTAGATAATGTCATAGCCCGCCTTTTTGGCTCGAATGGCGGCTTCTCGATGCCAACGACGGACATTGCGAATATCTTCTTTATCCATACGCCGTGATTGAACAGGATGAATACCTGCTTCACCGACAATGGACATGGAACGAGGTCCTATAACTGGAACGCGGGAATAATAGTTGGTAGCTGCAAGTCCCCAGTGAGCCAGTTCAACGCCAGCAAGAGCGCCGTGCGCATGGACGGCATCGGTCATTAAGCGATTGGCGGGAATATCATCATCGTTCCACAAACGTCCTTCGAAAAAGGGAGATTGGTCGGAACTATGATGGATCTCTGTATCTTCTGTACACACGACGCCCCATCCACCTTCCGCTTTAATGCCACGCATGGCGGCTAATGAATGGGGCATACGATGTCCCATTCCATTGCAATGCGGCACTTGATAGAATCGGTTGGGCGCTGTAACTGGACCAATTTGAATTGGTTCGAATAGGATATTGAATCGCTTGTCTAGTGCTGGCATTTAATATCTCCTTTTCTCCTCCAACTTGAAGATTCATTTTTAGTCATGTGGTTTACCTGTCAGTAGAAGAGAATTCAGAACGGGCAGTTTCCTTTTAGAAACCGCCCGTGTGATCTGTGTTATCTCACAACGCGAACATCGGGCTTATTTTCCTGCCTTGACCTCTGTCCACATACGAGACCATGTCTCTGTAAAATCACCGACGTTTACAGCCATTGTCAACCGGCTAATGGTTTCTTCATCTGGATAGATAGCTGGGTAATCAAGAATTTCCTGCGAAATCCCCGACTCTGCAGCCTTGTTGGGCGAAGCGTACCAGACAAAGTTGGTGTTGATCGCTGCGATATCCGGGCGATTCAGGAAATCAAGCCACTGATGAGCCATTTTTGCGCGAGCAGGGTCTGCAGCTGCATCTTTAGTGATGCAAATATTATCCACCCACATTAAAGAACCTTCTTTGGGGATAATGAAATCGATGTTTTCATCCTCAAGTTGAGCCTTCAAGAATTCACCGCTCCAGCCATGTGCCAGAGCTGTTTCGCCTGTCAGCAAGAAGTCTTCATACGTCTCAGATTCGAAAGTGTGAATATAAGGCAAGACACCTATAACTAAATCTCTGGCTTCAGCCAATTCAGTTTCACTGGTTGTACTGGGGCTATAACCAAGGTAGATGAGCGCGGCTCCAAATACCTCTCGCATATCATCCAATAGGGAAATTTTTCCCTCGAACTCCTTGGCTAATTCCGGGTCAAAGATGTATGCCCAACTGTTCGGCGCTTCATCCCAATCGTTCCAATTGAAACCAATACCGGTGGCTCCCCAGAAGTAAGGCAGGCAGTGTCCCATATTGGGGTCGAAGGGCAGATTGGTAAAAGCCGGATCAAGATTGCCAATATTTGGAATGAGGCTGTGATCAAGTTCTCCAACCAAATCGAGTTTGACCAAGACATCAACCATATAATCGGAAGGGACGATCACATCGTAACCGGTGGCGCCGCTTTGAAGTTTGGCAAGCAGAACTTCATTGTTGCCGAAAGTGTCTTCGACAACCTGAATACCTGTCTCTTCCTCAAACATTGTGTATATTTCCGGGTCGATATATTCACTCCAGGTGTAGAAGTTCAATACCTTGGGAGCACTACTCCCGCATGAAGTGAGACTGACAGCGATGACCAATACGAACATTACTGATATTAATCTTTTCATCTGAGCTCTCCTTTTGGCTAATAATCATGAATTATTAGGAACAATTCACCTAACTATCGTATATAGAAACTGAAAGTAAAACATCTTTTCGGTGTCAATCCATATTCGCCCTCCTTTGTAGCCGTAGCGATATTGGAATAAATATCATAGAAACAAGCAACATCAGAGTAGACACAGCATTTATCTCCGGAGTGATGTTTCTTCTGATCATTCCTGCAATTCGTATGGGCAGTGTCGTGGAGCTTGGGCCAGACACAAAGTTTGTGATCACATAATCATCCAATGAAAGTGTGAAAGCAAACAACGCACCGCCTATAATGCCCGGTAAAAGCAACGGGAATGTCACCTGCCAAAATGCCTGCCATTCATTTGCGTACAAATCGCCAGCTGCCTCTTCCAAAGTAAAGCCTATCGAGGCCATGCGCGCACGAACAATGATTGCCACAAAAGAGATAGTAAATGCCACATGCGCAATGATGATAGATGGCAACCCTAGAGGAATCTTTATCAGCACAAAAAACGCTAGAAGCATAATCGCCATGGCAATATCTGGAATGATTATCGGCATTAATAACAAAGCATTTACAGCCATTTTCCTTCGGAAACGGTAGCGCTCTACCGCTACTGCTATCATCGTTCCAATGATTGTAGAAATTATTGTCGAAGTAATTGCTACGATAAGGGTGTTTTTCAGAGCAAGCCCAATAAGGCGATTGCTGAATAACTGGACATACCAGTCAAATGTAAATCCAGTCCAATTTGTGGGGAAACGCGAGGCGTTGAACGAGAATACAATCAGGACGATAATCGGAGCATAGAGGAAAAAAAAGAACATCCCCGCATATGCTGTGGATAACCACTGCCAAAGACGACTGAGAAAACTGGGCTTGTTTTCTTGCTGATACGTGAGACCTGCCTGCTTTTGGTCTATCTGACCAGGAAACTGTACCGCCATCATTAACTCCTTACCTCTGTGTCTCTTCGCTTCGCAAACCTCTAAAATAGAGCAGCGTACCGAAGAGCATCACGAACATCAGCACAACAGAAATGGCTGATCCAAAAGGCCAGTCGCTCGCCTCGCCAAATTGTTGGGCGATCAGATTTCCAATCATATCGGCTTTGCCGCCTCCTAACATATCGGGTGTTACATAGGCTCCTAACGAGGGCACAAATACTAAAATACACCCCGCAACTATGCCAGGCATGGTTAACGGCAGAGTGACATACAAAAAGGTGCGCACACGATTGGCATATAAATCCTGCGCAGCTTCTAAGAGCGATTTGTCCAACCCTGTCAGGCTGGCATAACAGGGAAGAACCATGGCAACCACCGAAACATAAACCAAACCGATAATGACCGCCTGGTTATTAAAAAGTAAGATAGGTGGGTTTTCAACACTGACAAGATTAAGCGCGATGAGCACCTGATTTAAGATACCCTCCCTGGTTAAAATAGTTCGCCACGCATAGGTCCTGACAATGTAGTTCGTCCAGTAAGGAATCATCATCAGAAGCATGAGTGTATTCTGCCGGTGGGCAGGCTGACTAGCCATCCAATAGGCTAATGGATAGCCGATTAAGAAGCAAATAACCGTTGTCAAAATGGCTATCAAGAACGAACGCCAGAAGATGCCAATATAAAGGGGGTCTGCGAAACGGATATAATTATCAATCTGAAAGGTCCAGACAATGTTTCCATATGTTCCCCTATCAGTGAAGCTATAAACGAGGATAATTATCAGGGGGATCATAAAGAACACGATAAGCCAGAATAATGCCGGGCTGAGTAAGATATTCTTAATTAGAAGTTCACGTTTTGTCCGTGGTTCAATTGACATCTTTACCTTCTACTCTGTCAGCACCAGTGCATTTGTCGGGGTCCAGTTCAAATCTACCTGATCTCCCACATCATACTTGCGTGCCTGACCATGGGTGAAATTTTGTTCGCGCACAGTGACGCTTGTATTATTTTGTAAACGAATGATATAGCGCATATCGGTACCGATGTAGATGGCTTCCTCCACCTGTCCTGTGATCATACCGTTAGCACCCAAATTGAACTTTTCTGGCCGAATGACCACACTCACCGCTTGTCCCTTTTTTACTGAGATATGACCATGAGCTCTCACTACGGCCTGCCCATCCAGTGAGACGGCAATATCGTCCCCATTAATTTCTATAATTGTCCCTTCCAAAAAGTTTGTCTCTCCAATGAAATCTGCCACGAAACGAGTGCTTGGATTTTCGTAAATTTCTTCCGGCGAGCCAATCTGAAGGACCTTTCCTCCATTCATCACTGCGATTCGATCAGACATGGTCAGGGCTTCTTCCTGATCATGAGTGACATAAATAAATGTAATGCCTACCTGCTTTTGAAGTTTCTTCAATTCGAGTTGCATATCTTTCCGAAGTTTAAGATCCAGAGCACCTAGTGGTTCATCAAGCAACAAAACCTTAGGGCGATTCACCAAGGCGCGTGCCAGCGCAATACGTTGCTTTTGCCCACCAGAAAGTTGATTTGGCTTCCGCTGCGAAAATTCCGACATGCGCACCATTTCTAATGCTTCAGCCACGCGGAATTTGATTTCAGCTGACGGTACCTTTTGCATTTTGAGACCGAATCCGACGTTGCGTTCAATTGTCAGATGTGGGAATAAGGCGTAATCCTGAAAAACTGTATTCACTTGGCGCTTAAATGGTGGTATCTGATTCATGGTCTTTCCATAGATCAGTATTTCCCCCCTCCCTGGGGTTTCCAACCCAGCAATCATACGTAGCGAGGAGGTTTTCCCACATCCTGAGGGGCCCAATAATGAGAAGAACTCACCATCTTCAATTTTTATACTGACGTCATTTACAGCAACCACATCACCAAATTGTTTAATCACATGGACAAGCTCAACTGCAGGCTCTTTCATCTTGTGTTTATCTCCTTTGGCAAAAAACCTTCTATTTAGCAGGATTCTAAGTAAGGGTTGCTATTTTGTATCGTTACCATTATTGGCTTCGAGTGCTTCTGAAGGCAGCCAGGTGTCGAGGTCTTTGATTTTGAGAGGCAATATATGGGATTTTGTGTCGCGCACACCGGGGATCTTCCCCAGCTTTTCTTCGATAAAATTAAATAACTCTTCGATGCTGTGCGCCCGCAATGAAATACTAACATCCGACTCGCCAGTGGCGCAGGCTACGTAACTGGCCTGTGGGAATTTGGCCACCACTTCAGCTACCTCGCGCGCTCGCCCTGGGTCAACATCAAGGTACACATCGGCCAATACACCATAACCAATCACTTGTGGATTGAGAATGGCACGTACGATAATAATGTTGTGTTGGGTAAGGATTTGGATACGTGTGTTTACGGTGCGCGATGTAATGTTACCCAGCCGGCGCGCAATCTCAGTAGATGGCATTCTTCCATCTTCATTGAGCAAAGCGATGATTTTCCAGTCCGTGCTGTTGGGTTTATAAGTCTCTCTCATTTTTGTTCCAAGCAAATAATTATATCGAAATTCAATTGTGGAAATCAGAATACTCTATTTTTGACAAAATGTCAACTAAATACGTAAATTGCTTCTGATTCGGACGAATAGTTTGTGAAATATTGACAAAAGGGAATTAATTTTGTCGTAATTATGTTACACTTGCCGAGTTCAACGAGCCAAAATTGCGAGTATTTTATCCCTAAAACACCGTCTATTTTTAAGCAAATTCCTAAAGCAAAATGTCTCCATCCACAGTATTGAATTAAGATAACAAAGGAGATCCTTATGGCACAAAATCAACCCCCAACAAGTTCGAATGGCAACTTACCTTCTCAAGCTCAAGTAGTGATCATCGGTGGCGGTGTGATCGGCTGTAGTGTAGCCTATCACCTCACCAAACTTGGCTGGAAAGATGTGATACTCCTAGAACGAAAGCAGCTTACTTCGGGGACGACCTGGCATGCGGCCGGGTTGATCGTGACGCCATACAGCGATGAACTACCCGTTGAAATTTCCACTTATACGCGCGAGCTTATCAAATCCCTGGAGGCCGAGACTGGCCAGTCAACAGGCTTCAAAGAAATTGGTTATTTACAGTTAGCCAGTACGTCAGAGTGGTTGGAAGAACGTCGCCGCATGGGAGTTGCTGCCAGGCGGCTTGGCGTTAATTATCATGAGATTTCTCCATCCGAAGTGAAAAAACTTTGGCCTCTCGCCGAGACGAAGGACATCCTGGCAGGATTCTATACTCCGGAAGATGGTCGCGCAGACCCTGTCGGAGTCGCCATGGCATATGCCAAGGGGGCGAAGATGGGCGGTGTTAAGATATTCGAAGAAACTAAGGTTGTTGGAATCAATAAGGAAAACGGACATGTTACCGGCGTGGTTACAGATAAAGGCGAAATAAAAGCAGAGATCGTTGTCAACTGCGCAGGGCTATGGGGGCGCCAACTGGGCAAACTTGCGGGAGTAAATGTGCCTCTTCAAGCGGCGGAACATTATTATTTACTCACACAACCCATTGAAGGTGCCCATCCAGACTTACCGATCATTGAAGATTTTGAGCGCTATTCCTATTTCCGAGAAGAGGTGGGCGGATTAATGGTTGGGCTATTCGAGCCGGTCGCTGCGCCTTGGGGTGCAGGGAAGGGCGGGATACCCGAAGATTTTTCATTTGGAGAGATCCAACCTGATTGGGACCGTATGATGCCATATCTTGAGGTTGCCATGGAACGTGTACCAGCAGTGAAAGAAGCCGGCATCCATAAATTCTTCTGCGGACCTGAAAGCTTTACGCCGGACGGTGGTCCATTAATGGGTGAGGCTCCAGAGTTGAAGAATTTCTTTGTTGCTGCAGGATTAAATTCCTTGGGTATCTTGCAAAGTGGCGGTGTTGGAAAGATAATGGCCGAATGGATCGTAAATGGTTATTGCCCCGTTGAAGCGCAGCATATTGATATCGCCAGATGTTTCCCGTTTCAGGGAACTCAAAAATTCCTGTCTGATAGAACAGTGGAAACGCTTGGCTTGCAATACAAATTGATCTATCATAACTTTGCGAATCAAACAGCTCGGAATGTTAGAAGAACTGCGATCCATGAGCAATTGAAAAAGGCCGGGGCGTTCTTCACCGAAGGTATGGGGTGGGAAATACCCGATTGGTATGCGCCAGCCGGGGTCGAAGCAAAGATCGAAAAATATTCATTAGGAAGGCAAAACTGGTTTGAGTATCATGCCGCAGAGCACAAAGCCTGCCGGGAAGACGTAATCCTAATGGACGTTACATCCATGTCAAAATTCCTTGTGCAGGGACGGGATGCAGAAAAGGTGCTGAATAATATCTGCGCCAATGATGTGGCTGTTTCAGTCGGAAAGGTTGTCTACACTCAGTGGCTGAATGAACGCGGTGGTATGGAAGCAGACTTAACTGTAACGCGTTTGGCAGAGGATAAATATTTTATTGTCAGCGCGGGAGATTTTTATACGCATGATCTGATGTGGTTGAAAAAGCATATTCCATATGACGCGCATGCTTTTGTCACAGACGTAACATCAGGCTACACACTCTTGAATATTCAAGGACCAAAATCCCGTGAACTGATAAAACGGATTACAACTGCAGATGTGTCCAAGGAAGCATTCCCATACATGAGTGCTCAAGATATTGATATAAATTATGCCATGGTTCAAACTTTGCGAGTTACTTATGAAGGCGAACTTGGCTTTGAGCTTTATGTGCCAACTGAGTTTTCTGCGCATGTGTATGAATCAGTAGTAGAAACGGGTCAAGATCTTGGCTTGAAGCATGCAGGTTTCCAAGCTTTGAATTCATTGCGGATCGAGAAAGCGTATCGCGAATATAGCCATGATATGGACAATACAGATACTCCGCTGGAAGCGGGGCTTGGATTTGCGGTGAATTTTGACAAACCTGGTGGATTCATTGGCAGGGACGCACTCTTGCGTCATAAAGAAAGTGGTCCGCTGAAGTATCGCATGGTCCAGTTTTTATTGGAAGATCCAGAGCCGCTTCTCATTGGGGATGAAGTTATTTACCGTGATGGGAAGCTAGTTGGCCATCTGGAAACTGGCGCATATGGCTTTACACTTGGCGGTGCGATGGGAATGGGGTATGTTCATCATGAAGAAGATGCGTCGGTCAAATACATAAACAGCGGTTCCTATGAGATCGATATTGCAGGCGAGCGTTTCCCAGCCAAGGCGTCGCTTCGCCCAATGTATGATCCGCTAAATGAGAAGCCGCGAAGCTAGGAATGAGCTTAAGGTATTAACGTAAAACAAAAATATATTGTGAGGAGATTAAATGAGCGGTATAACAAAAACCATCCCCCAAACAGACGGGGATGAAGCGGTGGAAGCTTTGTATAATGGACGTGTTGGAGAATTTGAATTTCACATGGCAGGCAAGCCGTCACGCCTAAATGTTGGTGATTTTGTTTACACAATTTGGGATGATATGATAGTAGGACGCTGTCAAATTACTCGTATTGAGTCTGGGGCTGTCAATCCCGAGTCTGGAAAACCGCG
>JANODZ010000317.1:0-5275 GCA_031412935.1 Anaerolineales bacterium | reverse complement strand
ATACGCTCAATAAAATTTATGAACTTGGCGGCGCTGAATTTTTTACTCTGCAGCAGATCGTAGAGAATATCATGGAGATCACACACAGGCCGCGTTATCTTATTCCGCTGTCTACGATCACGCTGCGGGCAATGACCGTTTTTCTTGAAGGTGTCATTCCTAATTTTCCGATCTCATCCTTCTGGCTCGATTACTTCGCCGTCAACCGCACATGCGCCGTGGATTCCATGCCGCGCATTTTTGGTCTCATGTCTGCGCGATTCAATTATCGTCTTGATTACCTGATCCGCAGGCCGTGGTATCAACGGGCATGGAGCCGCGTCACGGAAGGAATCGCATCCCTGCGTCCGCGTTAAGGATGGACTCATTGCGAAAAGCTACTACCGCGAAGGATTCTTTTAATCCATCCTTTATATACTAGGCCGCTTGCATCAGTGAAAAAACAATGGAGCTTCTTTTTCACCGCAGAGGCGCAGAGACCACAGAGAAGTTCTTAAACTCTGCGTCTCTGCGGTAGAATTTAAGACTTTTGCAAGAAGTCTACTTGATCCCTTAGAGGTTAAAGAATTTTTTTACAAACTTAACTATGCCAAATTTCCAAATTCATTTAATCGAAACCCCTGCAGAAATGCGTCTCGTTGAAGACCTGCAGCGCGCCGTCTGGCCTGATTCTGAAACTGACATTGTGCCATTGCATATGCTCATCACGGCTGTTCACAATGGCGGCCTTGTGTTTGGCGCCTTCATTGAAGAAAAGATGGTTGGCTTTGTTTTTGGCTTTCCAGGCATCGAAACCACGGCCGACGGACCGCGCCCAAAGCATTGTTCACACATGCTGGGTATTCATCCCGATCATCGCGATGGCGGTATTGGTTTTGCGCTCAAACGCGCCCAATGGCAAATGGTGCGCCAGCAGGGACTCGATCACGTCACGTGGACGTATGATCCATTGCTCAGCCGCAATGCCTATCTCAATATTGCAAAACTTGGCTCGGTCTGTTCCACCTATCGGCCATCAGAATATGGGGATATGCGCGACGGACTCAACCAGGGTTTGCCATCCGACCGTTTCCAAATGGATTGGTGGATCAATACACGCCGCGTAGAAAGCAGACTGGGCAAACGCTCACGCCCCACCCTTAAACTGAATCACGTCATGCGCTCCGGTGTGCGTCTCTTTTATTCTGTTCCACGTAGGGCAGGCCTGCCTCATCCTCCCGAACATGTTCCGCCCTTTGAAGATCGCATGTTATTAACTGAGATCCCCGGCGATTTCAGCGCATTAAAAACAAAGGAGTTCAGCCTCGCCCGCGATTGGCGTTTCTTTACCCGTGAACTTTTTGAGACTGCTTTTGCGAAACAATACATCATCACCGATTTTATTTTTGATAAAAATGAAGGCAGTCCGCGCGGATTATATGTCATGATCCACGGCGAAAGCACGCTGGATGAGTTTGAATAAAAGATTCATCCGCAGATTTTATTCCTTTAACGCATCAGACACCCTTGCGGATGTCTTAGCGCCTGGAATTTGATAAGCACAGTGAAACGAATATCGTTCTCTAAGCGGCTACCTGCGTGTGGATGAAGAATTTTGCTCACTACGTCCCATGGCTGTCATGCCGACGGGATGATAGGTTGGCTCGGGGTAATTTACGTTATATGCGGAAGAGGGAGCTGGGCGAGGCTTGGGCGCAGGACGTGAATTATTTTGATACGCAGGCGGCCGTTGATTCGCATCCGCAAGAGTGAAGAGGCGTTCGCCCGCGACAGAGAAAGTGCCAATGATCAGTACGCGGATCAACCAGACCATCGCGGCCACAAAGATCGGCACCGCATTGAGCATGGTGGCCTGACCCACAAGCGAGCCGCCCTCGGAAGCATGATTAAAGATCGCAATAGAGACGCCCCACCAGGTAAGTATGGCATTGAAACCAGCCGCCAGCAGCCAGGCGCCAAAGAGATACCAAACCTCGGCCGGTTCATCACGGCCTTGTTCAGGGGTAAAGATGCGGGCGATGCCGGCAAAGTCAATTCCGCAGAAGGCAAAAGCCAGAATGGATGACCATTGAATCCCTGCGAACTTTAAATTGCCAAGCACGTCCTGCAGCGCAAATGAAGTGGTGCCGAAATTGAACAACTCAAAAGCCAGCAGGGCGCTGATGAGAATCCCCCCGAAGATCGCGCCGCGTTTGAGGGAAGCGCTTTTTAGAAAAGGAATTAAATTTATTTGTAGATTGAGAGAGCGGTTCATTATATTCTCCTTTTTGCAGACCTAAACAGGAGGGCTGCCTGCTCTTAATATAGAACATATGTTCTATATTGTCAAGAGTGGATTTATTGCAGAATTATCACTTTCTGCGCGGCACTATTTCCACCTTATGAAAGCCTTACATTAGCGCCACAAGCATTACCAAATCGTTAAAGGTGGGTTATAAATATGAATCTTTAACGATAAGGACAGTCTGATGAATTCACGCGACCTGCTAAGAATAACCAGCCGAACATTTGCAATTGGCATAGAACGCCTGCCGCGCATCCTATGCGATGCCGCTACGACCGCCTATTTGCTTTTAAGAGTGTCGGACTATCTTGAAGATAATGAAGATATGGGTTCGGATGAAAAGATCGTGTTGTTAAACCTGTGGGTCAATATTCTTCGTGAAAAGGAATCCATTGAGACACTTACCAGCCAGCTGACAAACGCCGACACCAACAACCCGGATGCGATCGTGGCGCAGCATGGCAGGGAGATCTTGCTGCACCTGCATGCCCTGCCCTTTGAAGTTTCGGAGATCATCACCCACCATGTCATCAACAGCACACAAGGCATGGCGCGTTGGACAAGGCACGGCTCAAATGTAAGCGACGAAAAAGATCTCGACGATTATATGTTTGAAGTGGCGGGGCGTGTTGGATATTTAATCACACAATTATTTGCATGGTATTCGCTCGCCATTCGTAATAAGGAAAAAGATATCATGCCGCTGGCGCGCGAATTCGGCCTGGGCCTGCAAACTGTAAATGTGATCCGCGGCCTGCGCGAGGATTTTGACCGCGGCTGGGTTTTCATTCCCCAAAAATTCATGCAGGATATGGGACTGACAAAAGAACAACTCTTTGACCCCGAACATCGTGAGCAGGCGCTAAAAGTTTTAGACATGATGACAGACAAAGCGGAACGTCACCTTAGGCAGGCTTTGCAATATGTGAAATCCCTGCCCTGGTGGCAGCATGGTATTCGTTTGGGTTGTATTTTTCCCCTGATGTTTGCCATCCGTACACTCGCAGTTTGCCGTCACAATGCGCAGGTATTTGTAACCGAAGCCAAGATGCCGCGTTCTGATGTAAAAAGAATTGTGCTGGATGCGACCCTTTGGGGCTGGTCCAACACCTGGCTGGATCGTTACTATCATGAGATGAATGTTATTGTAGACTGATCTGACCTGCTTATTTGCTGGTCAAGGCGAACATGCCAGGCAATTTCGCGTACCTTTAAAAATCGATTTATCAAATTTGCAGGGAATTGGTCGGCCTTGGGGATTACTTCGGCGCAAAGAACGCTCGACGGAAAGACATTTTCCTGACCTTGCCAGGCCAGATTCATACAATTTGGTATCCTTCCCAAAATACTGATTCGGACTATAATCTCGCCCTGCGATTGCAAATCCAGCGCACATTTAATGGCGTCAATTTTGTCCAGATGATAAGGCCTTCATCGCCGGCTGGGGCCTCGACGAAATGCTGCGCCGCGCGCACCTCTACGCCGACGCCGGGGCCGACGCGCTGCTCATCCACAGCAAGAAGTCCACGCCCGACCAGGTGCTGGCCTTCGCCCGCGCGTGGACGCGGCCCGTGCCGCTGGTGATCGTGCCGACGATGTACTACAGCACGCCGGTCGAGGTGTTCGAGCAGGCCGGCATCCGGCTGGTGATCTGGGCGAACCACAACGCCCGCGCCGCCATCACCGCCATGCAGCGCGTCTCGCGCACCATCTTCGCCGAGCGCTCCGTGGCGAACGTCGAGGACCAGATCGCGCCGGTGAAGGAAATCTTCCGCCTGCAGAACGCCGCCGAGCTCGAGGCCGCCGAGGACCGCTACCTCCCGCGCCGCGCCGAGACGCTGAACGCCATCATTCTCGCCGCCAGCCGCGGCAGCGAGCTGGGCGCGGCCACCGCCGACCGGCCCAAGGCCATGATCCCCGTGGCCGGCGTGCCGCTGCTGCACCGGCTGGTCGGGCAGTTCCGCGCCGTCCGCACCAAGCAGGTCACCGTCGTCCGCGGCTACGCCAAGGACCACGTGACCGCGCCGGACGCGGAGTTCGTGGACAACGACGAGTACGAGGGCACGGGCGAGCTGCTCTCGCTCTTCAAGGCCCGCCACCGGCTCGAGGGCGACGTGATCCTGTCCTTCGGCGACATCCTCTTCCGCCGCTACATCCTGCAAAACCTGCTCACGGAGGAGGGCGACCTGATCCTCGTGGCCGACGCCGCGTGGCAGGCGCGCCGCCAGCGCGACGACTACTACGTGGACTACATCCGCGCCACGCGCCCGCACTCGCTGCGCTACGAGCCGGATGAACCGGTGTGGCTGGCGGACATCGGGCCGAAGATCCCCGCCGCCGAGGTGCACGGGGAATGGATCGGCCTGCTGCGCGGCACGCCCGCCGGCACCGCCCGGCTCCGCGACGCGCTCACCGAGCTGTCCGCGCGAGACGACTTCCGCCGGCTGCGCTTCGACGACCTGCTGCGCCACCTGCTGGCGCAGGGCGCCAAGATCCGCGTGCTCTACATCACCGGCCACTGGCTCGACGTGGACAACCTCGCGGACCTGGAGGCCGCGCAGGCGTTTGCGTGAAGGGCAAACAAGAACCAAGCGCAAAGTTCAAAGTTCAAGGAAAGCACCAGGCAAAAAGCTCCAACGAATTTCCGGCCGACAGCTTGGAATTTGGAGCTTCCCTTGAGCTTTGATCTTTGTGCTTTGAGTTTCCTGATGATCCCCGCCTCCATCTTCCTCGAGCCGCTGCGCCGGCGCGGCTTCACGCATTTCGCGGGCGTACCGTGTTCGTTCCTCCAGCCGTTCATCAACTACGTCATCTCCAGCCCCGCGCTCGATTACTTGGGCGCGACCAGCGAGGGCGAGGCCGTGGCGTTGAGCTTCGGCGCGCATCTCGGCGGCGTGCGGACCGTCACGATGTGCCAGAACTCCGGCCTCGGGAACATGGTCAACCCGCTCACGTCGCTGAACCACCCGTTCCGCGTGCCGACGCTGCTCA
>JANODZ010000316.1:0-6911 GCA_031412935.1 Anaerolineales bacterium | reverse complement strand
ATTTTAATGTGGTCCGCTTTTCTCTGGTCTATCGGCGCAACTTTTGTCATGGGGGAGTGTTCCTGAATGTGATACGTAAATACTGGCTTGAAGCGGCTATTAGACCGATTACAATAGGTCAGTCAAAAATTTAACTGGAGGTTGTCATGTCTGACACATATACTGAACTCAAAGGAATCGTTAAAGATTTACTGGGCGTAGACGAGGAAAAGATTGTGCCTGGAGCTCGATTCCGTGAAGAACTTGAAGCCGATTCACTGGATCTTGTAGAATTGATCATGGCTTTTGAAGATAAGTTTGGCACCGAGATCTCTGATGAAGATGCTCAGAAGATCACCAGTGTCGGAGAAGCTGTTGCATATATTGACGCGCACAAGAAATAATCTGTTGTAACGATTATAACCGTAGAGCCGCCTTTGAGGGCGGCTCTATGATTTTAAGGATAATACTTTAATGAATATTTTGGTATGATTGAGAAGCGCTGCCATTGAGCTTTCGCTGCGTTGATCAGGTTGAAGGGTTTATTGCAGCAAGGTCGGAATTTCTTCGGGGTGTTTGGCTACCTTTACGCCGGCGGCTTCAAGCGCTTTTATTTTATCAGCGGCAGTCCCTGCGCCGCCTTCAATGATTGCGCCGGCATGACCCATGCGTTTGCCGGGCGGTGCGGTTAAACCTGCGATGAAGGCTGCGACGGGCTTCGTCATTTTGTTGGCGATGTATTCAGCGGCTTTTTCCTCTTCGTTACCGCCGATCTCACCGATCAATATCACTTTTTCAGTCTTGGGGTCATGCTCAAACATTTCCAACACGTCAAGGAAGTTCGTGCCGTTGATGGGGTCGCCGCCAATGCCCACACAAGTTGAAGTGCCCATATTGAGATTCTTCATGGCAAACAATACTTCGTAGGTGAGCGTGCCGGAGCGTGATACAACACCTACAGTTCCGGGCATGGCAATATTAGCGGGGATGATTCCAACTTTTGCTTCGCCCGGTGTTAATAAGCCCGGGCAGTTTGGGCCAATCAGGCGTACTTTTTTTTGGTCGAGATAATTTCGGACTCGCATCATATCCTGTACTGGCACACCTTCGGTAATGCAAATGATGAGGGGAATGCCTGCGTCAGCGGCTTCGAACATCGCATCTGGCGCAAAACGAGCGGGGACAAAAATAATCGACGCGTTTGCATCGGTTGCATCCCTGGCGGTCTTGACAGAATCAAAGACCGGAAGTTTTCCATCCAGAATCCAATCGCCGCCTTTTCCGGGGGTAACTCCGCCCAAAACATTTGTGCCATATGCAACCATTTGAGTAGTATGGAATAAACCTTCATTACCAGTAATGCCTTGAACGATCAGGCGTGTATTTTTATCGACAAGAATGCTCATAGTGTTTCCTTAAAAGAGCGGGATAAAGATCCCGGCCCAATTTGTTATTTGCCTTTTTTCGCAGCTGCCACGGCTTTTTTTGCTGCATCGGCCAGGGTTTCCGCGGTGATCATTTTTGCGTTTTCCAGTAGTTTGCGTCCCTCTTCGGCGTTCGTGCCCACCAGACGCACCACCATGGGAACTTTGGGTTTTACTTCATCCATGGCGATCAGAATGCCGCGCGCGACTTCGTCACAACGAGTGATGCCGCCAAAAATGTTGAACAAGACCGCCTTGACATTTGGATCGGTAAGAATAATCCGCATTGCGGCGGTGACTTTTTCCGCGCTTGCGCCGCCGCCGACATCGAGGAAGTTGGCTGGTTGACCGCCAAAGAGTTTGATCACATCCATGCTGGTCATGTCCAACCCGGCGCCGTTAACCATGCAGCCGATATCGCCATCCAGTTTAATGAAGGAGAGACCATATTTGCGGGCTTCAATTTCAGAAGGTGCGTCTTCGTCCGTATCCCGCATTTCGTTCAAGGCGGATTGACGAAAAAGAGCATTATCGTCAATCATCATTTTGCCGTCGAGGGCGATCATTTTCCTGTCTTTCGTGATGACTAGAGGATTGATCTCTGCCAGGCTGGCATCTGAATTTTTATAAACTTCCCACAAAGACATTGCGATCTTTACGAATTCCTTCCAGTATTCACGCGGCAGATCCATGGCGACAGCCACGTCACGCGCTTGATATTCACGCAAGCCTAGTAATGGGTCTATGTGGACCTTTATTATTTTTTCAGGGGTGGTTGCGGCCACTTCTTCAATATCGACACCACCGGCGGCGGAGGCGATGATGACAGGTTTTCTCTCCGCGCGGTCATCGGTAATGGCAAAGTAGATTTCCTGATCGATGGCAGAAGCCTCATCGATAAGAACTTTGCGAACAGGCAGGCCTTTAATCTCCATGCCTAGAATTTGAGTCGCGAGCAGTTCAGCTTCAGTGGGATCTTTTGCGAGTTTTACACCGCCGGCTTTACCGCGTCCACCCACCAATACTTGCGCCTTAATCACAACGCGGCCACCCAGCTCTTCTGCAACTTGTCTTGCTTCCTGAGCGGTAGCCGCAACCCTTCCCTTCGGAATTGGGATGCCATACTTCGAAAAAATTGTCTTGGATTGGTATTCGTGGAGTTTCATTATTCTCTCTTGGAGATTTTTTTTATAAAAACATGGCGATTATACCATTATAAAAATGGATGAAGGAAAAAGTATGGAAGAAAGATGAAAGAAAAAAGGATGAAGGTTTTCATCCTTCATCCTTTTTTCTTTTTTCATACTCTTATATCCCTATGGTATTGTAAATCTGATCAGGCTGTTTTTCACACTGTCTGTTACCCAAACGTGACCTTCATTATCAATCGCGATACCGGATGGCAGGCCGAAAGTTGATTCTGTTTCGCCGAGGTCACCCCATACTCGTAGTAGAACGCCATTTGGATCAAACTCCATCACGCGGTAACCATCCGGGTCGGTGATGAATACATGGTATTCATCGTTCACCGCAATGAACGGTTTGTTGTCTAATGATTGACCAAACCAGCCGTACACGTCCCATTGTTTTGCCGGCACGAAAGTCAGGCTGCCGTCAGTTTCCACGGGCGTGAATGTTTGCACCCGTTGATTCCAAGTGTCGACCACGTAGACCGTGCCGTTCTTGTCAATTGCGATGCCGACTGGTTCATCGAATTGGCCAGGATCGAAACCTTCGGAGCCAAACTGGGTGATGAATTTACCGTTCGGGTCGAAGACCACAATGCGTTTGTTGCCGGTGTCTGTCACATAGACCCTGCCTTCAGCATCAACCGCTAATCCGCGCGGACCATAAAATGAATCCGGCGTTTCGCCCTGACCAAAGGTTCCCCATGCATTAACAAATTTGCCAGTCGAGGTAAATTTCTCAACGCGGTGATTCCAGGTATCGGTCACATAAACTGCGCCATTAAGCCCGATCGCGATTCCCCATGGTTCATTCAATGTCCCATTGGCGACGGGAATATCTGCGCCATCCGCGAAAGTACCCCAGGCGTCAATAATATTTCCATCAAGATCAAGATGTACCACGCGATGGTTGCGAGAGTCGGCGACATAGACTGTGCCATTTTTGGCGAATGCAAGTGAACGCGGCGAGTTTAACGGATTTTGACCTTCCTGGTAAACATTCAAGAATTGATCAGGCGCAAGTTGAATATATTTACCTTCTGTTGGATCATTCACCGCTTCAGCGGGTTCTGGCGATACGCCGTAATTCCAGATTTGCGCGGCTACATCGCGGCGGATATATAAGCGCATTTTGGCGGCTGGTTCCCAGGTTGCGAGGGTTAGATTGTTGCGATTCTTTGCTTGGGCATAAAGGGTGTAATCACGATTAAGCCAAATTTGAATAATGCCCGCTCGTATTTGAGGATTGGTAAATCCTTCACAAAAGAATGTGTAGTCTTTTGATTTTATCAATTTTAAGAAACTCATCATCCCATTACAGGCATAATCTTCAGGGAAGGGCTGGCTGGCATCACGGGTGTTGACGAGAGTGAAATAATCCTGCATCGGCCACCACATGCGGATGTAATCTACGCGGTAGTAACCCGGCCCGAGCGCCGACTCGATCTTGTCAAAATTCTTTTCATCCACAATAACAACGACCGAGTCGCGCAGTGCGCGGGTGGGTTGATCGAACGATGTTTGATTGGTAAAGTCACGCAAATACCAGACAAATGGCCATGAAACTCCTGTATTTGGCGCGCTGGCGTCATACGCGAGCGCAACACCCATACCGCCGGTGGTGCGCTCTGAGATTTCAACTGCCTGATTTATTATTTCTTTAATTCCAGTTGCGCCATGCGCGTAGACAAGATATTCTGTAGCCTGATCGTAGGTGATATAAGAAGCTCGAAAGGCAGCGCGGGCGGTGAGAATAGCCAGGAAAGCAAAGAAGACCAAAACAAAAATGTGCCTGACCTCGCGCAGGCTCCACTCTTTAAGAAGATAAGTTACCCCGACTGCGCTCAAGATGGTGATAATTGCCGGCAGAAGAAATGCATTGGTTGCCTGTAATTGTGCCAATTCCTTTCCCTGAAACGGGGGGGTGGTTCCACTCAATGCGAGAATCATACCCATCACACTTACAACAAATATGGCCAACGCGGCGAGTGTTAATGGAATTCGCTGTTCTTTTAATTTTATCCAGTCGGTGGTGTCAATTACACGCCCGAGCGCCCAGCCTGTGATCAGAATCATCGGCCAGGCCATATGGTAGGTCAGCCAGGGCATTCTTTCGCCAGCGTATGTAAACGCGGAAATGGAAATGATGCTCCACCAGACCAGCAGACTAAATGTGTTCGCAAAATTCTTTGCTTCGGTGTCTTTCACATCAACTTCCAGCAAGTTAATGACCTCATTGTTATTATCAACAACATCCTCTTCAAAAAGGATATTTGATCTGATCTTTCTTTTCAGCCCAAGAATTAATGCCAGGATCAATCCCAGGGTGGGGAGGAACTCGTAAATAGGGAGTTGAATAAGCAGGTAGAAATACCAGGGCTGACTGCCGCGCGCTACATCTTGTTGCACGATCCAATATCCCAGTGAGCCGATCGTGCCGGTGAAGAATCCGTCGGGGTTCGTAAAAACCGTCGTATACAGGATGGTCATCGGGATCCAGAAAATCAATGCTATCTTCCACCATTTTTCCCTGTTCCAAAGTACGCCAATGATGGCGGATGCGATGAACATGAAAATTAGGAGACCGAAAATAGTGAGAATGGATATTATATCGCCGCTTAAAGCTTGAACTTCCTCGACAGATGTTGGGATACTAACATGCAGCCAGCGTTCAAGTAATTTTATTAAAATCGCCGACAGCATGGGCAGCACCATGGTTCCGGTAACGATCAGCAGGTCAAAGATTCGGTTGTTGCGGATACGATCCCATGTGTACCCACGGATCAGGATTACGGCCGCGGCAATCAGGGCGATCAGGGCCGCCAAAGCAAGAATTAATGTTGGGGAAATCGGTGCTGCTTCAGATGGAATGAGCGGCGATGCGGCTGCGTCCGGATTGGCTGGCATGGCGGTCTCAGTGCCAGGAATGGTGGACGACTCTTTTGTTAAGATTCCATATCCGACCGCTGCGCCTGCAAAAAGAACTGCAACAGCAAGCGCAATTATGAAAGAGCGGTATTCTTTTTGAGCATTCTTCCAGGGGCGGCGCGTGACTTGTACAATGAAATAAACTGCAAGATAAATGAGCGCCTGGGCAGTGTAAATGAAGGCAGTTTCTTTAGCCAAATAATGTAATGCAAGCGCTCCAGCCAAAATGAAGAGATACTTTTTACCACCAGCTTCGAGATGCCGTAACATGGCGTACAACATGATGATGCCGGACAACCCCACAAAAGATTCGTTACGGACATAACGGGCATAGTAAAGCATATAAGGCGAGATCACCAAGAGTAAGCCCGCGATCAACGCGCCCCATTTGCCGAGATAGCGCCGCCAATACCAAACCATTCCGACAGTGGCGATACTGAATAGAACAGCGGGGATGCGTGACGTAAAATCGCTCACTCCAAAAAGAAAGTAGGTGAGTGCGACGATATGAAATTGAAATGGGCCGTGCATCATGGGCGAATGTTCATAGCCTTGTCCGCGATACAGCAGCCACGAAAAATAAGTGTGTAAACTTTCGTCGTGACTCATGACACGCGTATCAAGATCGTAAAAACGAGTGAAGATCGCAAGCAGGATGATTGCCGCAAAAATTACGATCTCTTTCGTAATGTTGGGCAGGGCGGAATGAATCGGACTTTCGAGCCAGCTTTGTTTGGATTCGATTGATTTCAACATGTTTAAAATATTCCTCATTATGCGTTAATTATATTTTTTTGACGGGAATTGTTTTATATTTTATTACAATTAAAAATAATTGAAAATCATTACCTTAAAGTTCAGTCAATAATATACGTTTTAGTTTAGTCGGATGTGAGAGAATTTGGATCATTTGAGTCAAAACGGCAATTGCGTGTAGTCATTAGTTCTCCATCAAATTATCTTCAACTTTGCCATTATGAAGAAAAGGGCAGGGCAGCCAGTTGACCACAACCTGCCTGAATATCAATCCCGCGCCGCATACGGATCGTACAATCGATCCCGGCCTGCTCCAGCGTTTCTTTGAACAGCATCGCCCGCTGACGGTTTGTCGCTTCGCCGTGATAGCCTTCTGTGGGGTTAAGCGGAATCGCGTTAACATGGCACATTAACCCCTTAAGACGCTTCGCAAGTTTTTTTGCCACTTCCGGGGTATCGTTCACGCCGCTGATCAAAGCCCATTCAAACGTGACCCGCCGATGAGTCTGCTCGACGTAATACTTGCAGGCTTGAATCACATCGTCAATTTTATAGCGCTTATTAACCGGCATGATCTCAAGCCGTTCGGCGTCGTCTGCCGCATGCAAGGATATGGCCAGGTTGACCTGTCGTTTTT
>JANODZ010000315.1:0-3770 GCA_031412935.1 Anaerolineales bacterium | reverse complement strand
CCTTAAACTCAGATGAGGCAAAAAAACCATACAATAAGCGGGCGAGTTTCCCCGCCCGCTTCATCCTTCATCCTTTAGCCATCATCCTTCTCGTATCAGCACTCACTAAACCCACAGGCGTAGCACTTGCGGCAGCCTTCTTCATTCACCACGGCCGCCTCGCCGCACTCGGGGCAGATATCTCCGATCTTCATCGTAGGCGCAGCAGATGCTTCGGCGTGATGCCCATTGCCGTTGCCGTTGTGCTTTTCATCTTCAACAGCCACTCCATCTTTTTCACGCAGGTACATATCCAAAACCTGGCCAATGCCATCCGGCAGGGAGCGCACGCGGTTGATTCCGAACCCAAGCGAACGTCCGCCGCCGATGCCGATCAATTGGCGCACCACTTCACGCATCCGATCCAAAGGCGCAACCGGCGAAGCGATGCGCAGGATGTAGGAGATCAAGCGTCCGATCGCCTCGGAGACCGCGGCAATTTCAGAGCCAGCCTTGGCGGTGTTGATGAAAGCCTCAAACGGCTGTTCGCCCCCATTTTCATTGATGGTGATAAAAGCCTTGCCAACCGGGGTCTCAATATTCAACGTGCGGCCAGTCAGCGTGCGCGGACGCGGCTTCTTGCTCTCATGCCATATGTCTGATGGAGCAGGCGCGGCTTGCGGCGCTTTCTTATCCGCAGTCGCTTTGGTTTCCAGCACCACAATATCGCGTGAGCCGGTCACGTAGACAGTGATCCCCTTACAGCCAAGTTCCCACGCCATCATGTAAGCCCTGGCCACATCCTCTTCGGTGGCATTCTCATGGAAGTTGACCGTCTTCGAAAGCGAATTATCCACGAAGGCTTGCAGCGCGCCCTGCATCAGCACATGCTCCTCGGCGGAAATATCCGCAGAGACAACGAACGTATCGCGCACAGCCTGTGGAATTTCATCGATGTTCTGGCAGGTGCCTTCGTTCATCACCTGCTCGACAATTTCCTGGCGCTTCTCTTCACCCAGCCCAAGTTTCTTTAACGCCTCTTCAAAGCGCGGGCTGGCATAGGTTAACTTTAGATCTTTTCCATTGTCGTTGACGTGACGAATATACGCGAGCGCGAAGACCGGCTCACAGCCATAGCCTTCACAACCAGCCACAGTGGCGATGGTTCCAGTGGGGGCGACGGTGGTCTGGGCCGCGTTGCGAATCCCGTGACTTTTAATGCCGCTCACGATCGCATCCCACTTAACCTCCGGCATGTTCCAGTTATTCTGATAGCTGATCAGCGATTTGGGCGCCTGCCAACTCATATTTTTCTGATCATAAATTGAGCCTGCTATGGCAGGGAAGGCGCCGCGCTCTTCGGCGAGTTCAACGCTGGTCTTCATCGAGTGATAACGCACGAACTCCATGATCTGCGCGCCAAACTCCTGGCCTTCCCTGGAACCGTAACGCACACCCACGTGATACATCAAATCCGCGAGTCCCATAATGCCGAGACCAATTCGGCGCGCCTTATGCGCGGCTTCGGTTAATTGTGGAACAGCGGGCACATACGCATTCGCTTCCACGACATCATCGAGAAAACGCGTTGAGGTCACAACACTCTGCCGCAAGGTTTCCCAATCGACGGTGTTGTTGGGTCCGCAGTGCTCATTGAGATTCACAGAACCAAGACAGCAGTTTTCGTAAGGTCCCAACCATTGTTCCCCGCACTGGTGTGCGACGATACCATTCGCAATCACACTATGCGTTTGCATTTCAGTCAGATCGTAAACATCCGCAAAACCCGCATCTTCAATAGAAACAATAAATACTTCAAATGTTTCCGTATTAGATGTTCGTCCTTTGCCGTCAATAAATTTTTCAACCTTGCTCTGTTTCGCGGAATCAAGGAAACCAATTTCTTTTGCAAACTTATTACGGTTAACTTTATCAATAATTAAGTCATAATCGGCATGGGTAAAATATTCCTTCAAGCCGCCTTTGCCATTTGGTAACATACGAAAGCCATTTTCGCGGCGCTTATAAAGGCGACAGACTATGCCAAAGTTCAACAAAAGCATTTGAACTTCTTTCAACATTTCAAAGGATGCGCTTGCCAACCTGATTGAGCAGGATTTCTTGAAGGAAGAAATATTCACTGTGCCATCAGTTGTAAACAATCCCTGGAGGAAGCCAATAACGGCTTCGCGCGGCGCACTCCAAATGGAAGCAGGGACACGCTTCTCATGAGCAGGTGCGTGCAAGACACCCAAAGATTCAAAGAAAAGATAAGGCAGTCTTCCATACGTCAATTGGCGCACAGAACCTCGTTCGTGCAAATGTCCTGCGCCAAAATAAGTTTGCATCGTTTGATGAACGATATTAAGCAATTCATCGCTTTGGGTATTGAAAACCATTCCTACAGGAGAATTGCTGGTTGGGCTTAGCCACCCATCGCCCAACAATGTCCCTACTACCAATCCTAATTCATGTGACCAATATTCAGGCAGGTTGGAATATTGAGCAGCAAAATCTGAGCGTATAGTGGTGTTGCCAGAGACATGATCGCCGCCACGCCCTGTCACAGCCATTTTCTCACGCATCACATCGAGATTGGGCAATTCTGAATTGCGGCTCCAAACACCTTCACCAGATTGCAAAAGTAAAGTATCGCCCTGTTGAAGATCACCTAACTCAACATAACCTCGATCAGGAGTAAGAAATTTATGATCGGGCGTGGCTGTGACTGTGTACCCATGCTTTGTTGTCATCTTCAAAATGCGTGCATTTTCTCGCGTTTTCCAGCCGGGAGATGAAACACGATAAGCAACGCCAAAATTTTCACCCGCAGAACCATGTCCGCCTTGCGGGGCGCGTAGATCAGTAGCCACCATAAAGCTCGCGTCAGATTCTGCAAGTTCTTGAATCGTTAGCAAGCCCAAATCAGTTGCAATGCGGGTCGAACCCACAAAGCATGGATTCGTAGCTTCCAACGGATACAAATGCGGAACAGGGTTTCCGCGATTGGCTGCATCCAAAAATAACATGCCAGGCTCGCCGTTGTGATGCGCCTGCTTCACGATCTTATTGAACAACTCACGTGCATTGACTGTCTTGTAAGTATTGATCTTTATTCCAGCGGTTTCGGCTTGCTCAAGGGTGCCGCTGAATCCTTTTTGCTTCATTTCTTTCAGATCAGGGAAACGCAAAGGCCATTCTTCATCATTCTTCACCGCGCGCATGAAAGCGTCTGTTATACCCACAGAAATCTTAAAGTTGGTAATTTGATTCTCGTTGATCTTGCAGGTAATAAAATCTTCCACGTCTGGGTGGTCCACACGCAGCACCGCCATATTGGCGCCGCGGCGCGTGTTATGAGTCACCATGCCGTAAGCGAGATATGTGTGATTATCAGCAACTTCCAAATCAAGCGTAAGCGACCTGCCCGCCTCTTCGACACCGCGAACCTCTACGAACCAGTATCCTTCTGCTGAAGGCGCATTTTCAAAGACATCGGGATGTTCAGATTTCAGCAGATCATAACCAGAACGAGTCAAGTTGCGGTCAGCGCGCATATATCGCAAAACCTGACGGCGCAATCGCGGCTGTGTACTACGGAAGTTGATATTTTGGCCGCGGCGTTTATTATCAATTTGCCCCAGGGTAATTTCTTCTAAAACTGGCTGCAGCCAGTAAGCTGGGTTGGGTAAAACATAAGAACTCTCACGGCGTTGGTCGCTTTCCCATGAATAAGCGGAAACAAAACGCGAGCGCGGGTCACAACCGATCTTCTCACGCCAGGCCTGCAA